>CAMDCC010000155.1 GCA_945889545.1 Bifidobacterium breve
ACCGATCTCGAACGAATCTTCGAGCGGTTCTACCGCGTCGACCGAGCGCGCAGTCGTACCACAGGCGGAACCGGGCTCGGCCTTTCGATCGTGAGGCATGTGGTGCAAGGACACGATGGCGATGTGACGGTGGACTCGATCGAGGGTGAAGGCTCGACCTTCCGCTTGGTCTTCCCCGCGCGCTCGGCGGCGAACGGAGCATGACGGTGGATCCGGTGTTGATCTTGGTCGTCGACGACGAACAGTCGTACCGCGACGCGTTATCGGTCGCGCTCCAACGGGAAGGGTTTGCGGTCGAGACCGCGGCCGACGGGGTGGAGGCGATCGAGAAGTTCGACGCGATGCAACCAGCGCTCGTGCTGCTCGATGTGATGCTGCCTCGGATCTCCGGGGTGGACGTGTGTCGCGAGATCCGTACGCGCTCCCAGGTGCCGATCCTGATGGTTACCGCTCGAAACTCGGAGATCGATGCGGTCGTCGGGCTCGAGATCGGCGCCGACGACTACATCACAAAGCCCTTTGGACTTCGGGAGCTCGTAGCGCGAGTGCGTGCCGCGCTGCGGCGGGCACCGCGGGTCGCAGTGCGTGATACGTCGGATGTCGAGATCCTCGAGGTGGGGCATGTGCGTATCGATGCCGCGCGCCATGAAGTACACGTCCATGACGTTCTCACCGCATTCCCGCTCAAGGAGTTCGAGCTGCTCGAGCTGTTGATGGTGAATGTGGGACGCGTGCTGTCACGCGACGTCTTGATCGACCGGGTGTGGGGCTCGAACTATTACGGCGACACCAAGACGCTCGACGTACACATCAAGCGCCTGCGTTCGAAGATCGAGCCCGATCCTTCGAGTCCGAAGTCGATCGTCACGGTTCGCGGCGTCGGGTACCGGTTCGAAGCACCTTGACTTCTACTGGCCAGAGTCAGGTCGGGGTATCCGCCACCCGTTCGAGCTTCGGGCGCCAGTCATCGAGACCGGGCACGGTGAGGCCCGGAATCTTGGCGGCGTCGTCGGCGCGCCGAAGCGCCACGAGCGATGTGGAGTACTCACCGGCCTCGAATTGCGTGCGCTCGGCCTCGCGCATGGTTCCGCCCTGCAGCGCCAGCGTTGCAACGCTCATCTCGCTGAGCTGTGCGCTGTACGCCGGATCGGTGCTCACGAGGTAGCGCTTGGCCTGGTCGTGGCCGGCAACAAGTGCAGCCACGCGCGCGCCGAGGAGTGACTCGACGGCATCGGCACCGGTCGTGGCGTGCGTGGCCGGCCCGTTGGGATCCAGCACCGTGCCCAGGTCGTGCACGAGACCGGCAACCTGGAGCTCGAAGTCGTCGGGTTCGGCGGCCGCGAGCAGTGCGCCGCACTGGAGCATGTGGTCGAGCAGATCGACCGCTTCGCCATCGTGAGCATTGGCACCGCGCTGCAGCGCGGCGAGCAGCGCGTCGACCGACTCCAGCCTCACCGTTGCGGCGAGAGATAACGCCCGGCGACCACGGCATCGTCGATCACATCGAGCACCCAGATCGAGCCCTTTTCCATCCGGTCGTCGTCGAGCGGTACGCCCTGACTTCGGAAGTGGAGCAGGAGGTTTCCCATCACATCGCCATGGGTACACAGCACCGCGGTCTCTGCAATCACCTTGTCGAGGAGCACGAGGCTGTCGTCGAGTGGCGCGCCTTCGGCCAGCGCATCTGCGAGGTCGATGCCAACGCCCGCTCGGCCCGCGATCGGCTCGATCGTCTGGCGACAACGGAGGTACGGACTCGTCACGATCCTGGTGGGGTACGCGTCGGCGATCGCGTCGGCGCTCGCGATCGCCTGTCGTCGCCCGGGCTTCGAGAGGGGTCGCCGATCATCGGGACCCTCCCACTTCGAGCGGCTGCCAGCTTTCGCGTGGCGGACGAGATAGAGGGTCATGTGAGGTCGTCCATCACCTTTTGGAGCAATGCTCGGTCGTGGCCATAGGTGAGGAGTTTGCCCGCCGCGCGCACGCGGAGCCAACGGATCTCGTCGACCTCTCGATTTGGCGCGAAGTGCTCGCCGGCTTCGTCCTTTGGGAGGCCCATGGCCCAGTAGCGAACCACCTTCTTGCGGCCCGTCGAATCCCGGTAGCGGACGTCACCGAGATCTGCTCCCAGCTCGCACTCGAACCCGGTCTCCTCAGCGACCTCGCGCAGTGCGGTCTCCTCGTCACTTTCCCCCCCATCGCGCTTGCCTTTCGGGAACGTCCAATCGTCGTACTTCGGTCGGTGGACGAGGAGGATCTGATGACGGCGGCGCGGTACGCGCCCGACCCGACGGACGACGATTCCGCCTGCGGCGCGCACGAGGTCGCTCACAGCCAGGCGCGCAGCTTCTTCTTGTTCACGGTGGCCCACGCCGAGGGCCACCGCTTCCGTGCCGCGAGCGCGGCGGTGTGCTCGACTGCCGCGAGCTGTCCTGCCGCAAATCCGACCCGTTCGTCGTCGGTCTTCACCGCGGCATCCCGCAACCAGTCCGCGGCAATCACTGCGTCCTGGTGCTCGCCGAGTACGTCTTGCACGTCGACCAACGCCCGCGCGAGAGCTCGCGCCGGCTTGCCAAATGCGCGCTCCACGGATTCGGTCGCATAGCGCGCTCGCTTCACATGGATTCGCACGTTGTGCAACAGCTCGTCGCGTGGTTCGTCGGGGAGCGCAGCAACTGAGTTCCGCAGAGATCGAACTGGACCACGAGCGAGGCCCCGGAGCACTTCTGCGTCGTCGCGGGCGTCGACGCGCAAAAGAAGGCGGGGTCGCTGTGCCGCAGCAATGAGCCGATCGAGGAGCGCGGTGTAACGAGCAGAGCACAAACCTTTGAGTAGTGCGTCGCGGGCATCAGCATGATGGGCCCGAAGCTCGGCGAGGAGTTGGTGAGCGAGGTCGCGGTCCGCCGCCGGGATCTTGGCGACGTTCCGCTCGAGCCGCGCGAGCAGAACATCGGAGTCGCGTACATCCCCGAGGAGCTCGCCGAGCCACTGCAACTCCTCGCGCAGGCCGTTGGCCCACGGTTCGTCGACGAGCTTGCGGAAGGTTCGCAGGTGCGAGCGAACCTTCCGGGCTGCCACACGCATCTGATGCACGGCCTCGGGATCGTCGCCGAGTCGAGCGCCCGGGTCGTTCGCGACGAGCACCTGGGTCGCCTCGCCGATCGCAGCACAGAGCACTTCGGCCACGCTGCCGCTTGCGCCGGCCGCCTTGACGGGCGCGGCGTCGCTGGGCGCGCTCGCGCGCGCGCCGAACAGTCGCACGATCACAGGTACGGGCTCAACGGGTTCGGCACCGACCGATCGCAGGCGGGCGTCGAGCGCAGTGCGTTGCTGACGAGAGGCGGCGGAGTTCCACTCGACTACAAGTTCGCGAACTCGCGGCGTCGTGGCCGCACCTTCGATGGCCTCGATGTCCTCGTCGATGATGCAGGCCACAGGCCCACCGTCGGCTGTGGTGATCGGAACACGACGTTGTGTCGTTCGAAGTGTCGCGATCGCCTCGAGTGGAGCGCCGCGAGTGAATGCCGTCACTAGATCGATGGCGACGGAAGGTGGTCGATCGGGATCACCGACATGGTGCTGCGTGGCCGGTGCGTTGTCGCCGCGGTCATCATCCGGGCTGGGAAGCGCGAGTCGCCACCCATCGTCGGTGTGATGCAACGACGCGCCCGCGCGAACCAACCGGAGGTCGTGTGTGTCCCAGCACGTCGTGAGTGTGCGGGTTGCAGTCGTGGTCCCTTCGAACACATCGCCGCCCGGGTCGGTGAGCGGCGGAACGTGGAGTTCCGGTGGCGCGGCAAAGCGGGTTCGTCGCTCGCGATCGCGCGTGCTCATCCGCGAACCTGCGCTCGCTCGGTGGCGAGTTCCCGAAATCGTTCATGGGTCTCGACGCCCCTGACAGTGTCGACCTTGCGCCACGTGCCGTCGCTGCCGAGATCCCATGCCAGCACGTCGTCAGCGAGGTCCACCGTGAGGATCTCGGCCAGCCTCACCTTGAGGTTCGGTGCGGTCACGGGCACGAGTGCCTCAACCCTGCGGTCGAGGTTGCGGGGCATCCAATCGGCCGAGCCGATGAGGTACTCCGCCTCCACGTCGTCGGTGCCGAATCGGTAGATGCGGGAATGCTCCAAGTACCGGCCCACGATCGAGCGCACCCGAATGTGGTCAGAGAAACCGGGTACCTGAGGGCGCAAGCAGCAGACGCCGCGGATGATCAAGTCGATCTGTGTGCCCGCGTTCGACGCGTCGTACAGCTCATCGATCAGTGTGGGGTCCACGAGGCTGTTCATCTTCAGCACGATCCGTCCTGACGCCCCCTTCGCCGCCTCGGCCTGGATCCGCGCTCGGAGCGCGCCGCGCATCTCCTCGGGGGCCACGATCAGCCGGCGGTACTGGGTTGGGCGGCTGTATCCGGTGAGGTGGTTGAACAGCTCGGTGAGGTCGTCGCCGAGCTTCTCGTCAGCGGACAACAGGCCCAGATCCTCGTAGAGCGTGGCGGTCTGGGTGTTGTAGTTCCCAGTGCCCACGTGGCAATAGCGCCGGATCCCGTCTTCCTCCTGGCGCACGATGAGCAGGATCTTGGCGTGCGTCTTGAGCCCGACGAGCCCGTAGACCACGTGCACACCGGCTTCTTCGAGTGACCGGGCCCGCTCGATGTTCGCTTGCTCGTCGAAGCGAGCTTTGAGCTCGACCAGGGCGACGACTTGCTTGCCTTCTCTGGCCGCGTCGACGAGCGAGCCAACGATCGCACTCTCTGCGCCAGCAGTTCGGTAGATGGTCTGCTTGATGGCCAGCACATGCGGGTCGACGGCGGCCTGGCGCACGAATGCCTCCACCGAGGTTGCAAAAGAGTCGTAGGGGTGGTGCACGAGCACATCGCCGGCGCGCAGTACTCGGAACAGGTCGACCGGTTGGTCCTCAGTCGCGGTGAGGCGCGCATCCGTGCGCCCGGTCCAAGGTTCGTCCTTGAGCTCGGGACGGTCGAGTGCGTACACATCCCACAGTCCGGAAAGGTCGAGCGGCCCATCGACCGTGACAACCGACGCGGGTGCCAGTTCGAGCTCGCGGCACAACACCGTCAGCACCTCGTCGGTCATCGACGTGTCGACTTCGAGTCGAACAGCCTGCGCGCCCTTTCTCCGGCGGTGGAGCACGCTCTCGATTGCCTCGAGGAGATCCTCGTCCTCGTCATCGAGCTCGAAGTCGACATCGCGGGTCACCCGGAACGGGTGGTGGGCCACGATCACCATGCCCGGGAACAGTCGGTCGAGATGAGCGGCAATCAGTTGTTCGAGGGCTACGAAACGCTCATCATCGGGCAACGCGACGAACCGCGGGAGCGTGGGCGGCACCTTGACGCGCGCGAAGCGGGTCTCGCCGGTCGCCGGGTCTTCCACGACCACCGCCAGGTTCAGCGAAAGGTTCGAGATATAGGGGAAGGGATGCGCCGGATCGACGGCCAATGGGGTGAGGACGGGATACACGCGCTCGGCGAAGACTCGAGCCAGCTCGGCGCGGTCATCATCAGCGAGCTCGCCCCATTCGGGGAAGCAGATCCCCGCCTCTTCGAGCTCGGGTGCAATCTCCTTGGTGAAGACGGTCGATTGGCGGTCGACGAGTGACCGAACCTGCTCTCGGATCGAGCGCAGGGCGGTCGCGGGGTCGAGCCCGTCGGGTGAGCGAGTCCTCAACCCGGCCGCCACCTGCTCTTGGAGGCCCGACACGCGAACTTGGAAGAACTCGTCGAGGTTCCCGGCGAAGATCGCGAGAAACTTCGCTCGCTCGAGCAGTGGGCGTGCTTGATCCTCGGCCAGCGCCAAGACGCGTGCATTGAAGTCGAGCCACGACAGCTCGCGGTTCAGGAAACGCGTCTCGTCGGTGGTGTCTGGCGGCATCGTCGTCGCATCGTACCGGTGACGTTCGAGGCCCGCCCCGGGCGAATTCGTAAGGTGAACGATCGGTAAACGACCGTATGGAGGCCGGTCCCGGCTACTTTCGGCGCGGTGACCCCCGCCCCTCGCGTGCCGACCGATAAGCGGTTCGCACCGCCCACCCCGTTCGCGCGGCTCATGTGGACCCATGCGGCAAGCGCGTGCGCCGATGCCTGCATGGCGGCGTCGCTCGCCGGCACCATCCTCTTCCAAGGCGCCGCGAGCGGCGAGCGCGACCGGACGCTCCTCTATCTCCTCCTCACAATGGCGCCGTTCGCCATCGTCGCCCCGCTCCTCGGGCCCGCGCTGGACCGGACCAAGAGTGGGCGCAGGCTGCTGCTCGTTGTCTCGTGCGCGGGGCGCGCCGTGCTGTGCGTGATGCTTTCGCGGTACGTGACCAAGGGCGGCGATGAAGCGCTGCTCGTCTATCCGCTTTCCTTCGCCGTGCTCGTGTTGGCGAAGGGATACTCGGTAGGCAAGAGCTCGCTCGTGCCATCGCTGGTCGAGAATCAGGAAGAGCTTGTTCGCGCAAACTCGCGACTTGCCCTCATCAGCGGTGTCGCGACGACCGTTGGTGGTGCGCCTGCGTTCGGGATTCAACAGCTGTTGGGTGGCGATTGGTCGCTCATCCTTGCTGCGATCGTGTTTGTGGTCGCCACGGTCTTCGCGCTCAAGATTCCACGAGTCCAAGCGCTGAAACAGGATCGAGAAGACGTCGAGCTCGAGGAAGAGGAGCTTCACCAGCCGAGCATCTTGCTCGCCGGCAGCGCGATGGCCGTGATGCGCGCTGCGGTGGGCTACTTGGTCTTCCTCACCGTGTTCTCGCTCGAGGGCGACCTGGTAGCGGCCGGGCTTGCGGCAGGTTTCGCGGTCGGTGGCGGGTTCGCCGGCAACCTCATCGCGCCGTACCTGCGCGAGCGAATGCGCGAAGAGATCATCCTCGTTTCCGCCATGCTCACGACTACCACCCTGGTTTCGGTGGCGGCGTTCGCTGGGGGCACATTTGGCTTCGCCATCGCCGGGCTCGGTGTGGGCGTGGGTGCAGCGGCAGCCAAGCTTGGATTCGACAGCCTGCTCCAACGGGATGGCCCGGACGCGGTGCGCGGGCGCGCGTTCGCCAAGTTCGAGACGCGTTTCCAGATCGCCTGGGTACTCGGAGGATTGCTCGGGATCATCCCATTGGACGATCAGGTCGGATTGATCGCGCTCGCGATGCTCGTCGGGTTTGCCAGCCTCTCGTACCTCGCGGCGCTACGCGCGGCGCGCGGACGCGTGTACCGCACAACGATTCGGCCGA
>CAMDCC010000156.1 GCA_945889545.1 Bifidobacterium breve
GAGGAGCTTCGGGCTCGTTCACACCTGCACCCCACGCTCACGCAGGTTCGAGATGTCGACGACGGGGAGGTCGGTCTCGATGTCGCGGTACTCCGGGTGCGGTGCGCCGACGATCAGCAAATCGGACTCGCGTAAGACCTCGTCGAGCGACACCAACGCAGGATCCACCGACACGTACGGGTCGGTGGTCAGGACCCGCTTGGCCTTGAACGCGAGGATGCGCTTGAGCTTGTAGCTGAGACTCGACCGAATGTCATCGGAGCCCGCTTTGAACGACATCCCGAGGATCCCCACAGTCATCTGCGCAAGGTCGTACCGGCGTTCGAGGCGAGCGACGATGTACAGCGGCAGGCCTTCGTTGGTCATGACGCTGGCCTGACCAAGCTGGAAGTTGTTGTTGTTGAATGCTGCGAGCTGCATCGTGTCCTTGAAGAGACACGGTCCGGCGGCGAACCCGGCGCCGGGGAGATCAGATGCGCGTGGGTAGTTGTACGTGACCGCAGTGCGGATCTTCTCGTAGTCGAGACCGAAGTCGTTCGCCATCATGAACAGCTGGTTGGCGGTTGCGAACCGGATGTACCGCCAGGTGTTCGTGAACAGCTTCGCCAGCTCCGCTTCTTCGGGCTCGAGATAGACGAAGTCGTCGGTGAGCACCCGCAGGAACTTCGTCGCTCGGTCGAGCGCGCGTTGGCTGCGCGCGGCCACGATCTGCGGGAGCTCGCAGAGCTCGATCATGGCCCGACCTTCCGCGATGCGCTCTGGGCAGAAGGCGACATCGACGTCCACACCCAACCGAGCGATCAGTCGCTCCACCATGGCCGTGACACCTGGGTACACCGTGCTGCGCAGCATGAGGATCTGCCCGTCGACCAGGCTCTCGGCGATCTCGGTGATCGCGAGCTGCACCGCGTTGAGATCGGGGTTCAAGTGCTCGTCGATGGGCGTGCCGATGACGACCACGACGTGCTCGGCCTGCTTCACGACCGCCGAATCGGTGGTGGCGCGCAAGCGTCCGTCGGCCAGGACTCGCTCGAGCACTGGGCCGGCTCCCGGCTCGTCGAAGGGCATGATCCCGGCGTTCACCTGCTCGACGGCGACGCGGTTGAGGTCGAACAAGGTCACGTTGAGGCCGCGTTTGGCGACGACGAGTGCGAACGGGAGGCCGACGTGGCCACACCCGCCCACGACCGCGACGTCAACGGAGAACGGGGAAGCGCTCAAATCGGTCGCGACAGGAGAGGGGGAGAACCGCCGGTCATGCCCCCAGGTTACGTCCCGAGCGCGGCGAGCGCCTCTAGCGGCAGCCGCGCACGGGGCGCTGCCGTACGATCCGTGCGGTGAGCGATGCCGAGACACCCGACGAGACGCCCGAAGATCCGGGGGGCATCGACTTCCAGCGGCTCTACGCGTACCGCTTCCGCGGTGTCGACCAGGCGGCCCGCCAAGCGGTGTGGGACGAGATCGCGCCGGTCGTCCACCGATGGCTCGGCGCGCCCCAACGGGTGCTCGATCCCGCGGCGGGTCGGGGAGAGTTCATCAACGCGATCGACGCTGCCGAGCGCTGGGTGGTCGACAGTGTCGAGTACGACGAAGCGGCGCTCGACCCCGACGTGAAGGTCGTGATCGGCGACGCGCGCGAAGTCGACCTCCCCGAAGCGCACTTCGACGGGGTGTTCGTGTCGAACCTGCTGGAGCACCTCCCGACCCAGGATGAAGTGGCACGACTGCTCCGACGCCTGCGCCGCACCATGGCCCCCGGTGGTCGGATCGCGGTGATGGGCCCGAACTTTCGCTACTGCGCACGCGAGTACTTCGACTTCGCCGACCACACGCTTGCCCTCACCCACGTGGCTGTCGAGGAGCACCTGTACAGCGCAGGCTTCGAGATCGACCGGGTGATCCCGCGGTTCATCCCGTACTCGTTCAGGAGTCGGATGCCCCAGGCGCCGATCCTCGTCCGGGCCTACCTCCGGATGCCGGTCGCGTGGCGCCTGCTCGGCAAGCAGTTTCTCGTCATCGGGCGAATGCCCACCGGCTGAGCGGCGGATCTCACGGGCGAACCCGCACTTGGTACGGACCGACCGCGGCCTCGACCTCGGTGAACTCGGCGGTGAACTTGGTCAGGGGATGGTCAGGACCCTGTGGCTCAGGGAAGGGTGAGCTCGTGTCGACGAGAACGCACAAGTCGTCCCCTCGTTCCGCGATGGCGGACAGGTCGCGGACGATCCGCACCTCTTGGTCGCGATCGAACAAACCGGGTGGAAATCCGTAGAAGAGTCCAGTTGGGGCAGACATCTCGGTGAACACGTAGAAGCTCCCGAGTCCGAACGGGGAGAACCACAGCGCGTCGCAGTTCGTACGAATTGCGGTAGTGATATCGCGAAGTTGGTTCACTTCCGCGGGAGCGATGCGCACGAGCCGCGCGCCGGGGAGATCGAGGGACGGATTATCGACGTAGTCCTTCCACAGTCTGGGTGGCCACATCTGCGTGGCGAGCATGAAGATGAGACACAACGCGCCGACACACGCACCGCGAAGAGCGCGGCTCGCATCGACCCACGGAGAAAGCTTCTCCGAACCGGCGGCGATCGCGATCGCACATGGCACCGCGATGGCTACCGTCGCCCACGCGACCTGGGACCCGGCGTTCGGGTAGATGTGCAGAAACTGCAGGACGGCGAGCGGCACGAGCAATCGAAGAGCAAGTCGGACCTCGGGCCCTGCACCGGCAGCGATCGCGAGCGCCGGGAGCAGGACGACGAGGGGCAGCCATGTGTCGAAGCTGCCGAACCGAGCAACCCCGACCCCGAAGAGGGAAAGGCCCCCAATCGCGAGCGCGAGGTCGAGTTCCGAGAACTTGCTGACTCCGCGGGAACGCGGTTGGTTGCGTTGTCTGACGGTGAGCAGGACGAGGGCGCCAGCGATCATCGCGAGGATCGCGGCCCAATTGAAGCTCTCGTTCGTCGGTTTAATCGGGATTGCATTCGCGACCCGAGTCGGCCGCAAGACCATCTTTTCGAAGAGTCCATGCAGCGAAGTGCCAGTGCTGAACACGAACGCGAGTGACACGCCGACAAGCGCGGCGAATCCCGCGGCCGCTCCGAGCAACGCGGGCTTGGAGATCGAGACTTCGTCGGCTGAGAGCGACACGGTGGCAAGGACCCCGATCGCAAGGGCAACCAGAACCGCGATCGAGGCAGCCCAGGGCTGGCTGATGTTGTCGACAACAAGGACGAAGGGGGCGACAACGGCCACGGTGATGATCGCTGCTTGCTGCTTCGGCCGCAGTGCACCGTTGCCGATCGCGAACGCGAGGACGAGCGCGCCCAAGGCCAGAAAGCCGATGTTGATCTTGGTCATTACGAGCGCCCCAACGATTGCGCCTGTAACGACCGCGATCCTCGAGCTGTGCGTCACTGAATAGCTCGCAAGGGAAAGGGACAGCGCAGCGAGGAGGAGCATCACGAGAGACCCTGGATGCATGGGCTCTGGGCGATTTCCCGTCACGAGGATCAGGAAGGTGCCGACCTGGCACAACAGTGTCCACGGCAGGCTCTTCGTGATCCGCCAGACCGTCCCGGCGAACAGAGCGGCCGAGATCGTGATGAACACCAAGACGATGAGTCGACCGTTGTCGAGCGTGGGTTGCTCGCCAGCCAGCCAATAGATCGGACCGGTCACCAGAAAATAGAACGGTCCATGGATCGTGAAGGTGTTGTCGTAGACGTCGCCCCGCTCCAAGAAGCTTCGGAGCATCGTGAGATACGTGCCCTCGTCGTCGAGCTGTGAAAATAGGTTGAAGAACGAGGGGAAGAACGCAATCGCCAGCAATGCCCCGACGACGACGATTGCAGCAACGGCCGTGCGTGTGGCTCGTCGCGCCTCGGGTGCGTCAGACATTGTTCTTGCCATCGGTGCTCCATCTCTTGAGCGCGGTGAGCTGCCAGGCGACGGCTGCGGCCACGCGACGCGCGCCACCGGCGTGCTCGGGGGAGCAGTTGGTGCCGTCCCACGCGGGATCGGTGCACAGGTGGAAGCCGTCGGTGTAGCGAATACCGATGGTGCCGTCGCTGTCGCAGCCGGGCTCGCCGCCGGGGAGGCACGGCATACGCCACTGGTAGGACCCCTTGGCATCGCGGACGAAGAGTCCGGGGTCGACGAGTGTCACGTTCTCGGGATCCGCTTCGGCGAACGCGCTGAACTCGGGAGTCTGCGCGGGAGCGTCCACCGTCACTTGCGGGCTCCTCACCTTGTAGAGAAGTGGATCGCCCGACGGGATGACATTGGGGACGATCGGCACCAGGTACACCTGGACGCCGGCCTCCTTCCAGATGTCGAGCGCAGCTTGTACGTGGAGCAGCCAATCGGTGTTGCACGTGCTCAGGTCGTAGAACCAGTCGAACGCGAACCAGATCGCGATGTCGGGTCGCGTCTTCGGGTTCTCGACTTGCTTGCGCAGCGCGGGGATCAACGTGCACGGCGGCGCGGCGCTGTGAGTGACGCTCTCGAGCGCGCCACCTTGCGCTTCGACGATCTGGGCAAGGCACGGCACGAGCTCCACCGCGACGGAGTTGCCGACGATCTGGACTCGTGGATGCTCGTTGGCGAGGCCAGCCGCAGGCGGCACCCCCGCCTCGATCGGCGCCGGTGTTGTCAGTGGGTCGTCGCAGCGCGGCACCGTTGCATATGTCCCGGTCACCTTCGCGCTGGACGCGGAGGGACCGATGCGAGGCGGGCCTTCGACGCTCGAGAACGCAACGACGGGGAAGAGGAGGAGCGCCGCAACCGCGACGATCGCCGTGACCACCACAACCCGGCGGCTAACGAAGCCCAAGCTCGGGAGGCGGCCCTGACGGATCGGTTGCTCGATCAGCCAGTAGCTCGCGAGCGACGTTCCCAACGTGAGCGCGGATCGCAGAGCGAACAATCCCGCGCCACCGAAGCCCACGCGCGCCTCGGTGAGCCACACGGTGATCGGCCAGTGCCAGAGGTACACGCCATACGAGATGAGACCGAGGCCGACGAGGGCACGACTCTCGAGCACGCGCCGCAGCGGATTGATCCCAGGCTGTGCCGCAGCCACGAGTACGACCGCGATCAGGATCGCGATGATCCCGTACCCACCCTCGTAGAGCCACGTGTCGGTGGTCTCGACGGTTGCCATCGTGACCGCAAGCGCGACCGAGGCGATGCAGCCACCCACGACCATGACCGACCGGGGCGCGGCGCGCGCGATCTGAAGACTGCCCGCAGTGAGGGCACCAATCGCTGCTCCGATCAGCAGCAGGAATGCCCGTGTGTCGGTGCCGTAGTACACGCGGTTGGGCTCGAGCGGATTGAAGAGCCCGACCATCAAGGCGAGCGACGCGATGCCGAGCACGATGCACGTAGCGCCAAGCGCGTGCCGCAGATGCTTGCGCCCGCGACCGGGTCGCCGGGCGCGTCGAGTCGTGCGGGCCACGAGTGCCGAGATGCCGGCGACGACGAGCGGCCATAACAGGTAGAACTGCTCCTCGATCGCGAGCGACCACGTGTGACGCAGCGGGCTCGGCGCCTGCTGCACGAACTGCTCTACGTAGGCCTGGCCTGATTCGATGAAGTGCCAGTTCGCCACATACCCGAGTGCCGCGAGGCCGTCTTCTGCCATGCGATGGCCGTTGGCTTCGCTGGCGAACACCAGGGCGTAGACCCCGACCGCGGCGAGGACCACGATGAGCGCGGGGAGCAGCCGACGCGCTCGACGGGCCCAGAAGTGCCGCAGCGAGATCCGCTGGGTCGATTCCCACTCGTTCACGAGCAAGCTCGTGATCAAGAAGCCGCTCAGCACAAAGAACACGTCGACGCCGAGGAATCCGCCGGGCGCGTTGCTGGGAGAGAAGTGGTACAGGACCACGGCGAGCACCGCGACGCCGCGCAAGCCATCGAGCGACCGCAGATGCGTGAGTCGCGTCGAAGACTGATGCGTTTCGGAGCGCGGTGGCACGCTCCAGGCTACCTACCGAGTACCCCGGCGCTCAGTGCGCGAGCAGGGAAGGTGGTTCAGCCGAGGCGGTACGGCTTGCCCACGGCACGGATCGGCTCCAGCGGTGGAACTCCGGTGATCGAGCCGGCGCGGACCACGCCGTCAGCGAGCTCGTCATCGCCAACGCCACCAACGATCGAGCAGAGGTGGCACATCCAGACCCGCAGGTCGGAGAGAGCTCGCGTGTAGTGCATGGGGGTTCATCGTCATCTGGAGGGCCGGGGTTGAGTCCGAACCAGGTGCTTTGGGACCAGGCTTCCCCGGACCAGACGTTCCCGGACTTGGGCGACGGCCCCCGGGAGGTCGGTCACTTCGTGCTCCATGGCCCCGGTGGCCCGGGCGAACACGAACACGCACCGCCGGACCGGTTGGCCCAGCACCGCTTCGAGCGCCAACGCGTAGGCCGCGCCTTGCGGCGTGTAGCGGGCGACGGCCGCGGCCACGTCGTCGTCGGAGGGGACCTGGTCGGTCTTGTAGTCGACGATGGTGAAGCCTTCGCCGTCCTCGATCAGCAGGTCGATGAACCCCTCGACGAGCACGCCGTCGATCCGGGCACCGACGGGCACCTCACGCCAGCAGCGAGCGCCCGTGGCAGTGGCCGAGCGAACCGTGGGTGCGGTGAGGACGCTTTCGGTGAGCGCGCGGATCTCGGCTTCGTGGTCGGGCACCTGCTCGGCGAGCGCCTGGGCGCGAGCGGTCTCGGCGACACCGGCACCCGACGCAAGGTCGATGGTCTGCAATACCGCGTGCACCGCGCGTCCGACGGCCGTACCCGCTCGCCCTCGGCGCCATGGGGCCGAGGGATCGGCCTCAACCTCTTCCTTCTCGATTTCGTCCCTCTCCGGGTCGTCCGCGTGCGCGAGCGCGGTCGCTGACACCGAAGCGGGTTGTGCAGCGCGAGCGATTGAAGTCGAGCGGTCTTCGAGCCACCGCGCGCGAACGTCGGGATTCGCTGACTCGGGTGGCTTCCCGACTTGCTGGCGGGGCTGCGGCTTGGGTGGGTCGGGTGCGAGGTGGGTGACGCTCGCGCCATTGAGACGCGCCGCGACGCGGGCGGCGTGGCAATCGCTCTTGGTCTTGTGGTGAAGGCTCACGACCAGGTGGTCGCGAGCGCGGGTCATCGCCACGTAGAGCAGACGGAGTCGCTCGGCCGCCTCGTGGCGATCCTCTTCGGCCGCCGCGGCGTCGTAC
>CAMDCC010000157.1 GCA_945889545.1 Bifidobacterium breve
GCGTCGGTCCGCGTGGAGCTCAACGAGGTGGAATCGATCACGGTCGACAGCCCGACGAAGCTGACGATCGCGCTCAAGAGCGAGATCGCAGGCCAGTTCTACAGCCTCTTGGCGCACGGCGAGACGTTCGTGGTGTCGCCTACCGCGGCACAGAGCGGAACCAGCCTCGACGACGAGCCGATTGGCGCGGGACCATTCTTGCTCGAGTCGTACACGCCCGAGCGCGAAGCGGTGTTCGTGAAGAACCCCGACTACTTCCAGGCCAAGAAGATCAAGCTTGCTGGCGTCACGCTCGTACAGGTGACGACCACCGATCCTCAAGCCACGGTCAACGCGCTGCTCGACCACGTGGTGGACGCGTCGTTCATCCGTAGCATCGACGAGGTGAGTCCGCTCGAAAGCGCGGGCTTCGAGGTGGTGAGCGAAGCGAGCGACTCCTCACAGCTGTACGGGGCGTTGTGCAAGAGCAAGCCGCCGTTCGACGTGCTCGAGGTGCGCCAGGCGCTGAACTTCGCCACCGACCGCGATGAGCTCAACGAACTTCTCTACCAGGGGACGAGCGAACCGGTGTGGGCGTCGTGGACCCAGGGGAGCGAGTTCTTCAACCCGAAGCTGAAGAACATCCACAAGTACAACGTGAAGAAGGCGAAGAAGCTCCTCAAGCAGGCAGGCGCCGAGGATCTCACCTTCGACTTCTACACGGGTCCGCTCCCTGAGCAGCAGCGCGCCGCAGAGGTCCTCAAGGAGCAGTGGGCCAAGGCCGGGATCACCGCGAACCTCGTGAACCTCGCCGACGTCCTTCAGGAGTTCTACGTCGAGGTGAAAGCGCCGGCAGGGATCATTCCCTTTGGGCGGGCTGGGCTCGACAAGGTCACCCGGAGTCTCCAGGCTGGCAGTGTCGGCAACATCTGCGCCTACGAGGATCCGGAGCTCAACGCTCTCGTCGACGAGGTACGTAGCGTCCTCGGTACCGACGCCGAGCAGAAGGCGTGGTTTGCACTGGATGAGTACATCCAGACGAACGCGCTCAGCCTCTTCCTGATGTGGACACCACAGATCAACGTGTACGACCCCGAACGGGTCGCCAACGTGGTGTTCCGGCCCGACGTCTTCGGAGCGCCCCGCTTCGACGTGTTCAAGGCCTACATCAAGAAGTAGCCCCCAGATCGCGGAGCTAGATCGCGGGAGGCACCGGAGTGCCCGTGGCCAGAGCGCGCTGGTTGGAGTTCAAGAGGAGGGTTGCCCCAAGCGTGGCACCCCATCGTCGGGCGTGAGCTTCTTCATCGGGCTCGAGGTGGGCTTCCTTGGTGACCAAGAAGCTCTCCGGCTCCACGATCAGGGAGCATCCGAGCCCGCGCAGCTTGTGAGCGATGCCCTTCGATGCGCGGCCCGTAAACGCTGCGGGAGCATCGACCCGGGTATCGAACGCGGCCGCTCGCGTGTCGACCAATGCATTGCGCGGCCCCGCTGAGTCGAGCCACTCCCGGACGCCAGGTCCTTCGGCGTCGGGATCGACGGTCAACGCGCTGTCCGGCTTCGTCGCCGAATCGATCGCGGCCAGGCGCGTGTTGGGACGGGTCATCCCGTGAACGTGGGTCGGGCCGCCCACGACGAGGAGGTCGACGCCGTCTGCGAGCGCAGGCTTGACGTCGTGCACGGAGACGACGGCTACCTCGAGCGAATGCCCGAGTCCGCTCGCGATCGCGTCGGCGATCAGGTGCGTGTTGCCGTACATCGACTCGTAGACGACGACTGCTCTCATGGCTGATCCTCCCCTTTTGAACTGGTCTTTCGTGGTGCTGCCTCAGAGGTAGGCGTCGACATGGAAGGCCCACTCGAGGGTTGGCGCGTGCAGACGGCGGCCCGTGATGGCGAACGGCTCGATGACGAGCCAGGCGTCGCGCCCGGCGAGCATCCACGGCTCGGGATCGAACCGTTCGCGAAAGTCTGCGGCGTCAGCGTCTACGTGATGCATCGTGCCGCGTACCAGCACCGACCAGCCCTCGTGATGGACAGGGTCGATGCCGTCGATCTCGAGGGCGACGTGCATGGCGGCCTGGTCGATCACGTTGCCGGGCCTTGTGCGAATCACGATCCAGGTGCCGTTGGGCGGCTCGGCAACTCGGTAGTTGACCGGCAGGATGACTGGCAGGTCGTGCACGATGATCGCGAGCCGCCCGATCGACTCCTGGCGCAAGTGTTGGAGGCACAGGTCGGCTGGGATCTCCTCAAGCCATGGTTGCTCTGCCATGCTCCGTACGGTCGCACGCGCTGGCGCGAGGCGGCAGGGCCGAATGTCCCAACCTCGGGGACCTCCGGCGATCTCCGGGCGGGAGCTGGCCGGCGCCAAGTTCGTAGACTCGGCGCATCGCAAAGATCCGCGTCTTCCTGCTCGACGACCACGAGGTGGTGCGGCGCGGGCTGCGGGAGCTCCTCGAGTCGGACGGCGACCTCGAGGTGGTCGGCGAGGCCGGCACCGCCGAAGAGGCGCTTTCGCGCATCCCGCCGACTCGCCCCGACGTCGCGGTGCTCGACGTCCGCCTCCCCGAGGGCAACGGCGTCGAGGTGTGTCGAGAGATCCGATCCAGCCATCCCGAGATCCAGTGCCTGATCCTCACCTCGTTCTCGGGTGACGAGGCGTTGTTCCAAGCGATCATGGCTGGCGCCGCGGGCTACCTGCTCAAGCAGATCAAGGGCAACGACCTCGTGGATTCCGTCCGGCGCGTCGCGGCAGGACAGTCGCTCCTCGACCCGGCGGTCACGGCTCGCGTGCTGGAGCGCCTGCGCGACGGGCCTCGCACCGACGAGCGCCTCGCGAAGTTGACCGACCAGGAGCGCAAGATCCTCGATCTCATCGCGGATGGCCTCACGAACCGCCAGATCGCGGAGCAGGTCCATCTCGCCGAGAAGACCGTCAAGAACTACGTGTCGAACCTTCTGGCCAAGCTCGGCATGGAACGACGTACCCAAGCCGCGGTCTATGCGGCGCGTCTGCGCGACGGCGTCGTGTCGCCCGACGAGTAGGAATCTCCCGAGAATCGGTGGCGAGCCCTGAGCAACCCATGAAGAGCCAGGCGCCCCAGTTCGAGCGGATCGTCGAAGCGCTCGCTGAGGCCGCCGCGGGCGTCAGCCTGCCCACGGTCCTTCGCCACATCATCGAATCGACGTGCCGCCTCGTTGGCGCCCAATACGGCGCGCTCGGGGTGATCGGGGACGACCAACGCCTCGTCGAGTTCGTCACCCACGGTGCCTCCTCCGAGCTGATTGGCGAAATCGGGCAGTACCCGGAGGGTCTCGGCATCCTCGGGCTGCTGATCGTCGAACCCAAGCCGCTGCGCCTGCGCGACCTCACGCAGCACCCGGGATCGCATGGGTTCCCCGACCGCCACCCGGAGATGCACTCGTTCCTCGGCGTCCCCATCCACATCGGCGAGGAAGTGTTCGGGAACCTCTATCTCTGTGAGAAGGAGGGGGCGTCGGAGTTCAGCGAGGAAGACGAGCGTCTCGTGGCGTCCGTGGCCGCCGTCGCGGCGGTGGCCATCGAGAATGCCCGATTGCACGCGCGCCTCCAAGACCATGCCGTGCTCCAGGACCGGGAACGCATCGCGCGTGACCTGCACGACAAGATCATCCAGCGGGTCTTCGCCGCGGGGATGGCCTTGCAGGCAACCGCTCGTTTGGCTGATGCCGAGGTGTCCGCGCGCATCGTCGACGCCGTCGACGAGCTCGACGCCATCATCGCCGAGGTCCGCAGCACGATCTTCGATCTCGAAGCTCGTCCAGCCGAGCGGCCCAACGTCAGCGCCGTTGTCCTCGATCTGGTGGACCATGTGACGCGGCCGGCCGGCATTGTGCCTACGGTGCGCATCGACGGGGCGCTCAACGCCCGGGTGACCCCGGAGCTGGCCGAGGATCTCCTGGCGGTGCTTCGCGAAGGCCTCGCGAACGTGGTTCGTCATTCGGGAGCCCGCCACGTCGAGGTCACGGTCAGCGCCCACCGCGACCTCACGGTCGTGGTGTGCGACGACGGCAACGGTCTGCCCGCTCGGGCCACGCGGGGGAGGGGGCACGGACTCGCCAACCTCACCGCTCGAGCGCAGGCTCGGGGGGGCACCTTCTCGTGCCGAGCGGGACAACCCGTCGGCACGGTGCTCGAGTGGCAGGTGCCGCTGCCCGAGTAGGGCCAAGGGCCGTCGACCGGCGGGTGCAGGGGCCGAAATCCGTCGAGGTCGGGACTTTTGCCCCTCGCCGTCGGGCGCCGAGCGGACGAGCGTGTCCAACAATGTTCGTACGCGACTTCGTCCATGTCGAGCGCCCCTTCGAGGCGATCGCGCCCCGCTTTCTCGAGGATCCTGGTTGGCTCGAAACGCTGCTCTCCTCGGCGTCGGGAGCGACCGCCGTCCGGTGCAAGCGCGGCACCGTGCGGCGCCGGGCGGACACGCTCGTAGTGCCGATGCATTGGGCACTCGATGGCTCGTCGCTCCCGGCGCTCGACGGCGATCTGGCGATTGTGCCAATCGATCCCGTGCGATGCCATATCTCGTTCGAAGCCACGTACGCGCTCGATGTTGAGCGCGTTCAGCCGCCGCATGTGACGGAACACACCGTCGAGGCTGCGGTGCGTGCATTCCTCAGTCGTCTTGCGGAGGCACTCGAGGCGATCGGCGCCGACGACGAGCATCAGCGACCTCCAGGGAAGGAAATCTGAACATGACCGTCAACACACCGCAATCCGGCGCACGTGAATCTGGCGCACGTGAATCTGGCGCACATGAATCTGGGGCGCGCCGGCCACCGTGGGAGCGCCAGGAGTTCAAGTTCTGGATCGGCGCGATGTCGGTCCTGGCGCTCTTGACGGCGGTGGCCGCGATGGGTGCGATCGTCATGGCCAGCTCGAAGGCTGACAAGACCATCGTCCAGGCCGGCAGCGGGACCGCGAGCGGTCCGCAGATCGACACGGCCGCCGAGCCGGATGCATCGTTTGCAGCCCGAGACCCGAAGGCGCCGGCGGTGCCGAGCGGGACTGTGCATCGGATCACGCTCGAAGCCACCGAGGAGGTACTCGAGATCGCGCCCGGCGTCGAGCAGATCATGTGGACGTTCGGCGGCGAGGTCCCCGGGCCCACGATCCGAGGCAAGGTGGGCGACACCTTCGAGTTCACGCTCGTGAACAAGGGCGAGAACGCCCACTCCATCGACTTCCACGCGAGCAAGGTCGCCTGGAACACCGAGATGCGATCGATCGCGCCGGGTGAGTCTCTCGTCTACCGCTTCGAGGCCAAGCACGCCGGCATCTTCATGTACCACTGCGGCACACCGCCGGTGATCCACCACATCGGCAACGGCATGTACGGCGCGATCATCGTTGATCCACCGACGCTCGGCTCGGTCGATCACGAGTTCGTGATGGTGCAGTCCGAGCTCTACACCGCTCCGAGCGGCGAGGTTGCCGGCCCGGAGAAGATGCTCGCCGAAGACTGGAACGGCGTCGTCTTCAACGGCTACGTCAACCAATACCTGCACCGCCCGATCAGGGTCGAGCCCAATGAGCGCGTGCGCATCTGGGTGCTCGACGCCGGACCGTCGGAGAACTCGTCCTTCCACGTGATCGGCACGATCTTCGACACGGTCTACAAGGAGGGGGAGTACCTGCTGGTACCCAACGCCGGCCGGGGTGGTTCCCAAGCCCTCGACCTCCAGCCGGCGCAGGGAGGGTTCGTCGAGTTCACGTTCGATGTGCCCGGGCTCTACCCGTTCGTGACCCACAAGTTCGCGAGCGCCTCCAAGGGAAGTGTCGGCCTGTTCCAGGCGGGTGAGGTGGCTACCGCCGACGGCGGCGCGGGTCACTGAGATCCACTTCGTACTTGAGAAGGTGAGCGCTGCGTAGCGGATCTCGCCGAAGGTGCCGATCAGCCGAAAGTAATGGTTCGGGACGCGAGCTTCCATCCGTCGGGTGTGCGATGCATCACGTCGTCGTACTGGCCCATGGTGCGGATCGTGGGTGTTGCGGTCGTGCACTCGACGAACAAGAAGGTCGAGCGCGCCCGGGCTCGGTCATCGCTCTCGAGGTCGACGACGGATGTGGTGATGACGTGGCGGGTGTTCGTCCCCGGGCCTTGGAGGCCGGCTGCGATGCGTTCGCGGGCGCCGGTCGCGATCTCGTCGCGGCCGTTGCGGGATGTGGCGGGTAACCCGACGGCTGGATTGGCCGGCATCGACCACACCACGTCGTCGGTCATCTCGGCGACGTAGCGATCGACATCGCCGTCATCGGCGAGGTGGGCCAACCGCGCCACGATGTTGCGAACCGCAAGCTCGGCGTCACTGCTCATATGCGGCTGCACCGTACCTGGCGCGCCGTACCTGGCCGTCAGCCGAAGGCGATGCGCACGACCGACGCTTCGAGGATGCCTCCGTCTTCGGGTGACACCGTGAAGAAGATGATTGCCCCGAACTCTTGTGTTGGCGCGGTGAAGGTGAGCGTGGATTGGAACGGGCCAAAATCGCCGTTGCCGCCGCCCATGACGAACCCGCTCCCGAGCGGCTGGGTGTTCCCGTCCTCGCGGATCTCGACGTTCACCTGTGCTTCGAACGCGGTGCTCGTGCCCGCGAGTGGCATCGGTGAAGTGGCGACCGCCAGCGCTGCCGGCTCAGTGACCTGGATGTTCGTCGTGGTCGCGCCGAGGACCCACCACGTGTCGTCGGAGAGCTGGCGTACCAGCACGGTGGTGACGGGTCCGTTGGCGAACGGTTGCACATCGACTTCGCCTGAACGCGTATCACCTTGGCGGAATTCACCGAGCACTGGGTTGGCTATCCCGACGAAGTCGGTGGCGAAACCGCGTGCGGCGTCGACCGGCTCGGCGTATCGGGTGCTGCTCGACGCGACCGGCCACACGGCCGTCGAAGTGTCCAATGTTGAAGCGGCGGTCGTGGTGGTGGTGCTCGGCTGCGACGTGCTCGTGGACGGCGCGGCCTTCTGGTCGTTCCCGTCACTGTCGAACACGATCACCGCGCCGACGACCAACACCGCCACGAGGGCACCCCCCAGCAGGATCCGAATGCGGTTCGACATGTTGAGCCTCCTCGTCGTGTGACCTCAGTATGACGACTCTGGCGGGGAGGCGGGCAGGGCCATTGGTCCTGGCTCTCCGGTTCAGGCTCTTGGTCCCGGCTCTCAGGTCCAGGCTTCTGAGGTTCAGACTTCTG
>CAMDCC010000158.1 GCA_945889545.1 Bifidobacterium breve
GATCAAGGCATCACCCTCGAAGACACCCCCACCGGCACCATCTGGCATCGCACCGCGGCGGCGAGCGAGCGGAGCGAGTGAGCTCGCGGGAGCGGCGAGCGCCCGAAGGGACGGCGGACCTGTATCCCGGCCGCCGAGCGAGTGCGACCAAGGGCAAGGGACTGGGTGGAGACCGCGTACCTGGTCGACGGGCAGTGCGTGAGCTGCTGGTCGCGGGGAAGCGTTCGGTCCGCACGGTCTGGATCGCCGAGGGCCAGGACAAGAACGCGTTGCTCGACGAGATCGTGGAGCTCGCGTCGGCGTCCGGCGCGGACGTTCGATTCGTCGACGCCGAGCGGGTCAAGACCGAGGCACACAGCGACGGGTCACAAGGTGTGGTCGCGCAGGCCGCGCCGGTGCAGCCTGTCGCGCTCGACGACCTCGCCGCCCAATCCGACGCGTTTCTCGTGGTGCTCGACGGCGTCACCGATCCCCGCAACCTCGGCGCGGTGCTGCGCTGCGCCGAGACCGCGGGCGCGACGGGCGCGGTGTTTCCCCGCCACCGTTCCGCGTCGCTCACGCCGGCGGCGGTGAAGGCGGCGGCTGGCGCGATCGAGTACCTACCGATCGCTCTCGTCGGCGGCGTGCCCGGTGCCCTCGAACAGCTCTCACGCGCCGGAGTGTGGTCGGTTGGGCTCGACGCCGACGGCAAAGCATCGGTGTACGACCTCGCGGTGGCTGAGGGCCCGGTGGCGCTCGTGCTCGGCGCCGAGGGGCGCGGAATCTCGCGTCTCGCGAGTCAACGGTGCGACGTGCTCGCGGCGATCCCGCGCCACGGCCACGTCGAGTCGCTCAACGTCGCCGCGGCAGCCGCCGTCGCGTGCTTCGAGGTTGCTCGGCGTCGCTCAGCGATACGCGATCAGTAGCCTTGATCGTGCGCCGGGTTAGCTCAGCTGGCAGAGCGCCGCTCTTGTAAAGCGGAGGTCGTCGGTTCGATCCCGACACCCGGCTCGGTCAAGTCTCTAGATAGCCCCATTGCCCCTCAGGGGCAATGGGGCTATCTTGGGCCAATGGAGGATGACGTCGTCCAACTCGACAGCAGGCTGAGGGTGAGCCTCGGCAAGTTCGGCCTTGCCCCACATAGTCGGTACCTCGTCACGAAGGAGGCAGACGGCTGCTTGACCTTGACGCCGGCAACCGTCGTCCCAGAGATCGAGGCGCGCTTCCTCGCAAACTCGGAGCTGCTCGAGCGGATCACTGCCAATAGGGCGGATCCGTCTCGATTGGTCCAGCGCAAGCGTGGCTGAGCTCTCCTACGACGCACTTGCAGATCAAGCCCTGACGCAGCTCGAGGCCAGCGCTGACGATCAAGATCGAGAGTTGCTCGCACGAATCAACGCCGTGCTCGATCAACTTGCCGCAAACCCACGGGATGCATCCGTACGGCAACGCCGGTTCCAGTCGGGGCTCTGGCTGGTCACCGTTCGAGGGCGCGTTGGAGAAGACGATTGGGCACTGCTCTGGGAGCCGCATGTCGAACTTCCAGGCGATGTGATGGTCCACTATGTCGGGTCGGCATCATTCGCGTAGGGGACGCGCGGGATATCCGCGGAGTTGATGGACCAGACGGCCATACTCGTGGCCCGGTGGAACTCTCGGTGCGTGATTGCGCCATCCTCGATTTCGAACGCTCCTGGTGGCAGCTGACTGGCTCCAAGGAGGCGGAGATCCGCGCGCGGTTGAATATGTCCGCCACTCGCTACTATCGCCGTCTCGGCGAGCTCGTTGAGCTGCCCGCCGCGTTCGTCTACGACCCCTTGACTGTGAAGCGCATCCGCCGCCACCGAGATCTCCGCCGCCGGGCCCGGTACGAAGGGCGCGCCGCCGATCCGCGCTCGCCATGACCGCGATCGCTCACGGCCGGGGCCGCAGCGCCAGCGAGCGAATGCTTCGTAGCGCCGCGCGGGGCGGAATCCTCATCGGTGTCGCCGTGGTGATCGGGATCGTGCTCCTCCAGGTCGTGGGCGACGGCTCCTCAGGGCCCGGGAGTGCCACACCCACGAACAACGGCAACGGCGACAGCGTCACGACCACCACCGACTCAGGCGCACGTGTACCCCAGCAAGTTGGGGTCGCGGTCTACAACGCATCGGGTGTGAGCCAGGCCGCGAACACGAAGGCGAACACCCTGCTTGGCCTCGGGTACCAGATCCTCAAGACCGACAACGCTCCGGACCAGGTCGGCACCACGATCGCGTGTCAAGCCGGCTACGAAATCGAGGCGGCGCAGCTCCAAGCCCTCCGGGAGCTTCCCAACGCGACGCTCGTCGTGTTCCCCGCGGTCCCACCCGCGGGGACCGAGCTCGTCAACTGCATCATCACGCTCGGGAAGTAGTCCACCCGGTGTGACGCTGCCTGCCGCGCTCCGCAACCTCGCGCGGCACCCATCCGAGAGCGCATTCGTTACAGACTTCGACGGCACGCTCGCGCCGATCGTCGATGATCCAGCCACCGCGGCACCGCTTTCACAATCGATCGAAGCACTCCGCATTCTTGGCGCGCACCTCAAGGTTGTTGCAATCGTCAGCGGGCGGCCGGTCGCATTCCTGCGTTCACACCTTGCGATCGAAGGCGTGGAGATCATCGGCCAGTACGGGCTCGAGCGACTCGTCGATGGGCACGCCGTGCTCGATCCACGCGCCGAACCGTATGTTGACGCGGTGGCTGCAGCGGCGGCGTCGGCCGATCGTCGGTGGCCGGAGCTGAACATCGAACGCAAGGGCGATATCGCGTTCACCGTCCATTGGCGGACGACTCCGGGGTCGGCGCCCCGCGCCGACGACGTCGCAGCACTCGCCGACCAGCACGGGCTGCAAGTCCAACCCGGTCGTATGGCGTGCGAGCTCCGTCCGGCGGTGCCGGTCGACAAGGGCACCGCCTTCGCCGACCTCGCCAGTGATGCCCGCTACCGCGCGTTTGCCGGTGACGACGATGGGGACGTCGCGGCGTTCAAGGTCGAGTTCGGTCCGCCCGACGGCGGCGCCACGGTCCGCATCGGCGTGAGCTCAGCGGAGGCACCACCGGAGTTGCTCGACCTCGCGGACGTCGTCGTCGACGGTCCCGAGGGCCTGGCTGCGCTGCTCGGCGATCTCGCCGACGCGATCAGCCCGCCCGAGCCGCGGTGAGCTGATCGTCGAGCCAGTCGCGGGGTGTGCGAGCAGCGGTCAGCTCGCGCAGTCGGGCCGCACGCGCCCTCCGTTCCGCAGCCGGCATCGACAGTGCGGTGTGCAAGCTGGACGCGGTCTGACCGATGTCGTAGGGGTGCACGGGCTCGGCCGCTTCACCGAGCTCATCCCACGCACCGGCATCGCGCGACAGGCACAGCACGCCGTTGTGTTGGTTCAAGAGCGCGCCCTCCTTGGCCACGAGGTTCAGTCCGTCCTTCAGAGGGTTCACGAGCAACACGTCGGACCGCGTGAGTGCGGCGACCGTGCGCGTGTAGTCGTCCTGGGTCTCGACGACCACGGGTTGCCAGTCGCCGGTTGCCCACCGCTCGTTCACCCGTTGCACTGCCTGCTCGACCTCGTTGTTGTACGCGAGGTACTCGGGCATCGACCGGCGCGACGCCGTGAGCCGAGCCACGAACACCACGCGCTCGCGCCATTCGGGATGATCGGCGAGGAGGAGGTCGTACGCCTCGAAGCCCCGCACAATGTTCTTCGACGGGTCGACTCGATCAGCCCGCACGATGAGCTGGCGATCGCCGACGATCGCTTCGAGCTCTTGGCCCGCGACCGCGGCGGCCGGTGACGCGGCGAGCTGCGCAAGCTCTTCGGCGTCGGGAGCCAGCGCGGCGACGAAGGTAGACCCGCGTGCGTCTGCGCCGAGAACCTCGCGGGCCGATGCCTCGAACGCTCTGGCCCAACGCCTGGAGTGGAAGCCCGCTGGACTGCCGGACAACGACCGACACAGTGCGACCGCAACATCGTCGGGGAGCACGCGGATCGAGTTGGGCCCGCAGAACGCCGTATGCGAGAAGTGCGCAACGCGCAGGTCCGGGCGAAGACGACGCAGCATCTCGGGCACGAGTGCGAGGTGGTAGTCCTGCACCAGCACGATGTCGCCGTCGGGGGCCAATTCGACGGTGGCGTCGGTGAACATCTGGTTCACCTGCTCGTAGGCGGCCCATGCCTCGCGGAACTTGTGATCGAAGCTCGGCTGACGAACCAGGTCGAACAATCCGTGGTGCAAGAACCAGAGCGTGCCGTTCGCGACAACGTCGTAGTACAGGTGGTGGACGTTCGGGTCAACGTCCAAGAGCTTGAGCGCTATGCCCGGCGCGGTTGCTTGCCCAGCGCGTGCGGCGTCGCGTTCGGTGCCGTCGAGGGCTGTGGCGATCCACGTCGCGCCATCGCCGGCGGCTCCCGAAGTGAGTAGCGGTCCGAGCGCGCTGGCGATCCCACCCGATCCTTGGCGCGCTTCGAATCCACCGTCGGGCGTCCGCGTGAACCGGAACGGTCCACGGTTGGAGACGATGACGGTCACGACGGAGCCGCGGCGCCCGTCGACTCGGCGAGACCCGATCCCGAGAGACTGTTGAAGAGTGTGAGCCAGTCGGTGAGCTCTCGAGTCGACAGGAAGTTCTGACGCACGTGCTCACGCCCGTTCTCGCCCATCGTGGCGGCATTTTCGGGATCGGCAAGCAGATCGACGGTGCGTTGCGCGCACTCCTCGACCGAATCGACGAGGTAGCCGTCGAATCCGTCGCGAATCTGGAGTTTGATGCCACCGGCGCGTCCACCGACCACCGGCCGACCCTTCCAGAGCGCTTCGCTCACGGTGAGCCCGAATCCCTCGCGCAGCGACTTCTGTACGGTCACGTCGGCCATCCGTTGGAACGCGTTGATCTGCACGGCTCCCACCTGGTGCAGGTTCGAGAGCAGATGGATGTCGCGGTCGCCGCGGCGCGCCGCTTCGGTCTCGTCCCAGACGCGAAAGCCCTCCGGGTCGTCGGTGGCCATCGACCCGGCCAGCACGAGCTGCGCGTCGGGGATCTGCTCGCGCACCAACCGGAACGCCTCGATCACGCCGACCGGGTCCTTCCACGGGTCGTACCGGCTGACCTGGCACATGATCGGACGATTCGGATCGATGCCGTACTGCTTCGTGATCTCGAGGCAGAAGGGCATCGGAAGATCGAGGTTCTTCACCGACAACGGGTCGATGCACGGAGGCGCATGCACCACGCGGTCCATCTTCAGCGACGGCGGTACGAACTCCGGCATGGTCCAAACCGACGCATGGTGTTGCTCGACGAAGGGGCGGAAGAACTCCCAGACCGCGGGGTTCGCCGCAGTGAGATCGATGTGGCAGCGCCAGATCCACCGCGCGGGATCGCTGGTGAGCTGAGAGTCGTGCAGGAAGCTCATGATCGCCGCCGGTTGCGGATCGTGGATGACTACGTAGTCCCACTCACCTTGGATGGCCAAGGCGTTGTCGAGGTTGCGCTCGAGGTAGGTGCGCTGCATCGCAGCGGTCCACTCGATCTCGGCGCCCTGGAGCGCGTTGTGGACGTGCTTGGTGATGCCGAAGAACTCGTCGCTGCCGTGCATCACCTGCCACTCGGCGTCCATCCCCAACGAGCGCAAAAGGGGCACATGGGTCGCCAGCAGCTCCGCAACCCCGCCCCCATAGGGCGTGGCGTTGACATGCAGGATCCTGGCGCCCCGTAACGGCTCGGCCAGACGGGCGATCTCTGCGAGGACCTCTTCACCGACAATGTCGGCGTAGTCGCCGAGCTCCTTCTCCAGGAGCGGGACACGCTCGAGCATCTCGGCCAATCTATCTACCTTGACCCTGGCAATCGTGTGTCCAGACAAGTTCCGCGGCACGTTGAGCGCGGCCGAGGCTGCGGCCGCGATGGCTCGCGGGCTCAGAACGGCCGGGATCGACGAGGTGCTGGAGATCCCGCTCGCCGACGGTGGCGAAGGAACGCTCGAAGCGCTGCTCGCGGCGCGCGGCGGATCCACGCGCACGGCGCGGGTCACCGGCCCTCTGGGTGATCCGGTCGAGGCTGAGTACGGGTTCCTCCCGGACGGCACCGCGGTGATCGAGATGGCCCGGGCCAGCGGGCTCGCGCTCGTGGGCCGCCGCAACGATCCTTTGCGGGCGTCGACCCGCGGTACCGGTGAGCTCATCGCTGCGGCGTTGCGCGGCGGCGCGCGACGCGTCGTCGTGGGCGTGGGTGGGAGCGCGTCGACCGATGGCGGTCTGGCCGCGGTCGAGGTGCTTGGCTGGTCGCTCGCCGGCGCCGACGTGACCGTGGCGTGCGACGTCACGACACCGTTCCTCGACGCCGCCAGGATCTACGGACCGCAGAAGGGGGCAAGTGACGCGCAGGTCGCGCTCCTCACGCGGCGCCTCGAATCTCTCGCGGGCGAGTACAGCAAGCGAGTTGGCATTGACGTGACCGAGATCGAGGGGAGTGGCGCGGCCGGCGGTCTTGCCGGTGGCCTCGCGGCGATCGGCGCGCGCCTCGAACCGGGATTCGACGTGGTCGCGGTGGCGGCAGGCCTCGAAGAGGCGATGGGCGATGCCGACCTCGTCGTCACCGGCGAAGGCCGGCTCGACATCACGAGCTTCGACGGCAAGGTCGTGGGCGGGGTGCTCGAGTGGGCCGCGGAGGAGAACGTGGACCACCGCGCTGTGATCGTCGGTCAAGCAACGGACGAAGGACGCGAGGAGCTGACGGTGCTCGGTGCGATCGACCTCTACGTGCTCACCGACCGAGTGTGGCAATCCGGTGAGGCATTCAGTCGAGCCACCACGCTCGTGGAGGAATCCGCGATCGACGCCGCCCGTAAAGCATTCGGCTAGGCGGTCTGCTCGCGGTCGAACTTCTCTCGGTACTCCGGGATGGTGAGCATCGGTGGACGTTCGCGGGTCTCGACGGGGACGAGCAGCTTCTCGTACTCCTCATTGAAGCGCACCAACGTGGTGGAGAGGTCGCTGCGTCCGACGCCGGCGCGTCGCAGCGCGGTGATCAGAATCTCCATCGCCTGCGGCGCGAGCTCCTCGATCGGTCGGTTGCGGTGCTCACGAACACGCAAGTCGGCTTGCGCGATCGCGCTCACACCGAATGCGGCCGCCATGTCC
>CAMDCC010000159.1 GCA_945889545.1 Bifidobacterium breve
GAGCGATCTCCTTCTGGGCGAGCGCGGACAGGGCAGCCTTGTTGATCTTGAGCATGGATGTCATCGGGAGCTCATCGACGAGCACCACTCGGTCAGGTGCCTTGTAGTCGGCGATCTGCGATCGGCACCACTCGCGGACGGCGTCGAGCGAGAGAGCGGTGGTGGCATCGACGCCGTCCGCTGCGGGTACGAGGAACGCGACACCCACCTCGCCGAGCATCGAATCGGGTGCGCCGACCACGGCGGCCCGGGCGATGCCGGGGTGCTCGGCCAGCACGGCTTCGACCTCGGCCGGATACACGTTGTAGCCACCGCGGATGTACATCTCCTTCAAGCGCCCCACGATCCGAAGGTTGCCGTCGGCGCCCACGAATCCGAGATCGCCCGTGTGGAGCCAGCCATCGGCATCGACCACTGTCGCGGTGAGCTCGGGGTCGCGCCAGTACCCGCTCATCATCGCCGGGGATCGGCTGAGCACCTCGCCGACCTCGTCCACGCCGAGTGCCCTTCCGTCGTCGGGAGCCACGATCTGGACCTCGACGTCGGGTGCCGGCTGCCCAACCGTGCGCGCGACCACCTCGTCGGAATCGCCGATGCGCGTGCTCGTGGTGACCCCGGCCTCGGTGCTCGTATAACGGGTGAGCACCGGGCAGCCGAGGACCTCGCGCATCCGTCGCACGAGCTCGGGCGGGATCGCCGCCGCGCCAAGCCCTGCGACTCGCAACCCGGAGAAGTCGGTGATCGCGAGATCCGGGTGCTCCAGTACGAGTTGCCACTGCGTGGGAACGCCGGTGGCCATCGTGATGCCCTCTTCGCGGATGAGTCGCAAGGACTCGGCGGCCGACCAGGGCTCACCCGAGAGCACCACGGTCGTGCGATGCACGACTTCGTCCCACACCCGGGTCATGTAGCCAACATGGGGGAAAGGCAACACCGACAACCGCCGATCACCGTCGCAGGTGAGCTCGCCGATGTTGCGCGAGATCGCTGCCTGACGCTCGTGGTCGTACACCGCGCCCTTCGGCGCGCCGGTCGTACCGCTCGTCCACACGATGCAAGTGGGATCGGTCGCGTCGAGCTTCGGCAGGCGTGCGGGCGGGTCGGCCGAGAATGCCTCTTTGAGGTCGGTGACGGGCATCACGAGTCCGGGATCGACGCCGATCGGCACCGAGGCTCCGTCGCCCACGACGGTCACCTTCGGCTGGGTGCGGGCGAGGATGCTCGCCTGTTCTGACGGTCCGAGCCGGAGGTTGACGGCTGAGGTGATCGCGCCGATCCGCATCGCACCCACATAACAGACCGCGAACTTGATGGACGACGGGAGCAGCAGCACCACCACGTCGCCGCGGTTCACACCCCGGTCGAGCAGCGTGGCGGCAAAGCCATCGGCGGCCCGATCGAGCCATTCGTACGTCGCTCGCTTGGCCCCGTGCACGTAGGCCTCTCGGGCAGGCTCGGCCATGGCGACATCGCGGACGAGGTCGGCAGTAAGGCGCGTCCTCGGCACGCGCCGGACTGTACCGGTCCTTGCCGCTCAATCTGACGCCCCGTTAGATTCACGCGTACTTCCAACACAAAGGGGTATCTCATGGCCCGCTTCACCGACAAGGTGGCACTCGTGACTGGCGCGGGATCCGGCTTGGGGCGCGCCACCGCCACTCGTCTGGCATCTGACGGCGCCCAGGTTGCTGTACTCGACCTCAACGAGGGTGCAGCCAAGGAGACCGCGTCGGCGATCGAAGCTGCGGGCGGCACCGCCCGCGCGTATGCCGTCGACGTGTCCGACTGGAGCTCGGTCGAGGCGACCGTGGATGCTGCGGCCAAGGACCTCGGGCGACCGCAGCTCCTCGTGAACTGCGCGGGCGTGGGCGCCTTTGTACGTAGCGAGGAGGAGACGTTCGAGAGCTGGTCGCGCATCATTGGCGTCAACCTCACCGGCACGTTCCTCATGTGCCGTGGGGTGCTGCCACACATGCTCGACGGTGCCGGAGAGGGGACGGGTGGAGTGATCGTCAACGTGGCCTCGAATGCCGGCTTGATGGGTCAGCCGTACTCGGCTGCGTACTGCGCATCGAAGGGCGGTGTGGTCAACCTCACGCGTGCGCTCGGCGTGGAGTACCGCGCTCGCGGCGTACGCGTCAACGCCATCGCGCCCGGCGGCATGAACACGCCGATGATCCAGACATGGGGCTTTCCCGAGGGTGCAAAGCCTGAGGACTTCGCCGCGATCACCTCAAAGATCGGGTACGCCGAACCTGAGGAGCAGGCCGGATTGATCTCGTTCATCGCGTCCGACGAGGGGCGCTACATGGTCGGCCAGATCATCTCGATGGACGGTGGCATCACATGCGGATGAGCGCACGCCCGTGAGCCAGGAGTTGGGCCTCTGGGGGCTGGTCGAGGCATTGGCGCAGCGCGATCCGAACCATGTGATCGCCGTCGACGAGGAAGGACGATCGCTCACGTCGCAGGAGTTCCGCGACGCAGCCGAGCGAGCTGCGGCTGGATTGCACGCGATGGGCGTGACCGCCGACACGCCGGTGTCGTGGATGCTTCCAACCTGGCTCGAGTCGGCGACGTTGGTGGTTGCACTGGCGCGCCTGGGTGCCGTGCAGAACCCGATCCTGCCGATCCTCGGCGTCCGCGAGATGCGCTTCATCACGAACCAGACCAACGCTGAGCTCTTCATCGTCCCGTCGGCCTGGCGCGATCGCCAGTTTGCCGACGAGGCCCGTGACATCGCCAAGGACCAGACCGGGATGGCGGTGCTGGTGTGCGACCGCCACCTTCCCGAAGGGGATCCGGCCACGCTGCCGCCTGCGCCGCCGTCGTTCGATCCCGCGGTCGCGCCGGTGCGCTGGGTCTTCTACACGTCGGGAACCACGGCCGACCCCAAGGGCGCGCGCCACACCGACGACTCGGTGAAGGCGTCGGCCGTCGGCATGATCGAGGCGCTCGAGATCACCGCCACCGATCGTTCCGCCATGGTGTTCCCGTTCACGCACATCGGCGGCATCGGATGGCTGTTCACGATGGCGATCACCGGCGTGACCGGTCTCTTCGTGGAGTCGTTCGTGCCGGCCACGACCATCCCGTTCCTCCAGCGCGAGCACGTCACCCTCGCTGGCGCGGGCACTCCGTTCCACATGGCGTACCTCGCGGCGCAACGGCTCCAGCCCGATACGCCGTTGTTCCCCGACGCGCGGGCGTACCCCGGCGGCGGCGCGCCGAAACCGCCGCAGCTCCACTACGAGGTGAAGCAAGAGCTCGGCGGCGCGGGTGTGGTGTCGGGCTGGGGGCTCACCGAAGCGCCGATCCTCACGATGAACACGGTGCACAGCACCGACGTGCAGCTCGCCGAGTACGAAGGTCCGGCGACACCGGGCGTGCAGCTTCGGGTCGTGAAGCTCGACGACACCGAGGGCGGCGTCGGCGAGGAAGGTGAGCTGCGCGCCAAGGGCGCGCAGGTGTGCAAGGGGTATCTCGACTCGGCACTCGACGCCGACGCGTTCGACGAGGACGGCTGGTTCCGCACCGGCGACCTCGGCGTGATCGACGCTGACGGCTATGTGCGCATCACCGGCCGGCTCAAGGACGTGATCATCCGCCACGGCGAGAACATCTCGGCCAAAGAGGTGGAAGATCTCCTCTTCGCACATCCGCAGATTGCAGATGCTGCGGTCATCGGGCTGCCCGATCCGCGTACCGGCGAGCGTGCGTGTGCAGTGGTCGTGGTGGCGGAGGGAGCGGTCGCGCCGACACTGGCTGAGCTCTTCGACTACCTCTCCGAGAAGGGGCTCACGCGCCGGAAGGTGCCCGAGCAGCTCGAGGTCGTCGACGTGCTCCCGCGCAACGCTTCAGGCAAGGTGCTCAAGCACGAGCTTCGGGCCCAATACGGCCAGTAGGTACGCCAAGTAGGGGTGGTCAGCGCTCGCTGCTGCGCTTCGCGGCCTGGTCCACGAACGTGTCGAAGAGGCGCTGTTGTGCGGTGTCGTCGGCGGCCGTGTCTTCGGGGTGCCACTGAGCGCCGACGACCCACGGAGCGTCGGGGTCGGCGAGCTCGATGGCCTCAATCACGCCGTCAGGCGCAGATGCGACCACTCGCAGCCCGTCGCCGACTCGGTCGACGGCTTGGTGGTGGTGTGACGACACCGTTGCAATGGTCGTGCCCATCGCGGCGGCAAGGCGACTGTCGGCATCGAGGGTGATGTCGTGGATCTCTGCACCGTCCTCGACCCCGGGAAGGCCGTGCCCGACCAGCCGGTCGGTGATGTGCTGATCGAGCGTGCCCCCGAGCGCCACGTTCAGCACCTGATGCCCGCGACAGATGGCCAGCACCGGCATCTCGCGGCCGATCGCGGCGCGGCACAGGTCGAGCTCGGTCGCGTCGCGGTCGTGGTCGACCCCGTAGATCGTCGTGTTGGGCTCTTCGCCATAGGTGGCGGGAGCGAGATCACCGCCGCCGAGCAGCAGGAGGCCGTCATAGCGATCGAGCACCGCGTTCATCTCGGCGGAATCCGACGGCGCCGGGAGCATGATGGCCTCGATGGCCCCTGCCCGCCGGAGCGCATGGATATAGCGCACCGGCACGACGACGGCGTCGTCGTAGAAGTTTTCGATGCGACCCTGGTCGAGCAGGGGGTACGCGGGGATTGCGATCAGTGCGCGCATGAGCTCGAGCGACTCAGAACTGCTCGAAGCAGCGCCGCCGTTCCCAGTCGGTGACGACCTGCCCGAACGCGGCCCACTCCTGCCTTGCGGTGTTCACGAGGTGATGGTGCACAGCGGGACCGAACGCCTGCTGTGCCATCTCGCTGCCCTCGAGCTCATTGATCGCGTCGACGATGTTCCAGGGCACGCGAGCGAGCTCCGCCGCCTCGTACGCGTCGCCTTCGAAGCATGTTGACGGCTCCTCGCCATGCTCGATCCCGTGCAACCCGGCCGCGATCGTGGCGGCAAACGCGAGGTACACGTTGCAATCGGCGCCGGGGATGCGGTTCTCCACCCGGAAGCTCGTGTCGGTGTGCCCGACGACTCGGAAACCGCAGGTGCGGTTGTCGCGTCCCCAGGCGATCGCCGTGGGTGCCCACGAAGCCGGTTGGTACCGCTTGTACGAGTTCACCGTCGGTGCGTACAGCCACGAGAGCTCACGTGCGTGCGCGAGCTGGCCACCGAGCCAACCCCGGAAGACCTTCGACATATGGTCGGGTCCGGCCTCGTCGCGCATCAGCGCCTTCTTGCCGGCGGCATCCCACACGCTCGAGTGGATGTGGCACGACGAACCGCACTCGCCCATGTCGTACTTCGCCATGAACGTGATGGCGCGTCCGAGCTCGCCCGCGATCTCCTTCGCCCCGTTCTTGTAGACCGTGTGCCGATCGGCCATCTGGAGAGCGTCGGAGTATCGGAGGTTGATCTCGTGCTGGCCGAGCGCGGCTTCCCCTTTGGAGAACTCGACCGGGACGCCGGCGCCGTCCATCCCGTTGCGGATCGCACGGATGACGTACTCGTCGCGGGATGTCTGGAGGATGTGATAGTCCTCGATGAAGGCCGAGTGGGCGTCGAGGCCCGAGAAGTTCTTCTTCTGGGCCTCTTCGTACGTCTCGCGGAACATGAAGAACTCGAGCTCCGAGCCACAGTTGATCGTGTAGCCCGCGGCCTGCGCTCGCTCGATCTGTCGCTTGAGGATCTGACGGGGCGACACCTCGACCGGCTCGCCTGTTTGCTCGTCGAAGAGGTCGCAGAGCACGAGCGCGGTCTTATCGAGCAACGGCGTCAGTCGCAGCGTCGAGAGGTCAGGCCGGCAGAGGAAGTCGCCGTAGCCCTTGTCCCAGTTGGCGAACTCGTAGCCCGGGAGCGGCGTCATGTCGACATCCACCGCGAGCAGGTAGTTGCACGCGTCGATGCCGTCGCGCAGCACGTAGTCGCGGAAGAAGTGCCCGGTGACCCGCTTGCCCATCAGCCGACCCTGGAGGTCGGGGAACACCACCAGCACCGTGTCGATCGCGTCCTCGGCGATCATCCGGTCGAGTGTCTCGACGTCGAGCATGCCCCTCACTGCTGTCATCGGCCCCCCTCGGCTCTGCGACGATCATCCTGCCACGGCCACCCGTATCGGCTCCCCGGCCTCGACCAGGCGAACCCAGCCCGTCGGCACATGCACCGGCCGGGTCGGCACCGTCCGACCAATGCGCCCTGACCACAGCTCACGGGGACCCTGGGTCACCACGATCAGCGGTCGGCGCGTGAACTCGCCGCTCCGGGCGATGAAGTGACCGTGGGGGATGTCTGACTCGCCGGGGACGACGGCACTCGGGGAGATCCATTGGAGCGGTGCATCGCACACGATCGGCACGGCGCGGGCAGCGGCCCACTCCTGCCCCGCTTCGAGCCATTGCCGCACCCCTCGAGCGACCCATGCACCACTGCGCGCACACACCGAAGCGGTCTCCGCGCCGTGCAACAGGTTCCCGGCCGCGAAGACGCCGGGAGTCGAGGTGCGCAGACGGCCGTCGACGTAGGGCGCGCGGTGCTGGGGGTCCATCGCAAGGTTCCCGCGACGGGCCAGCTCGTGGTCGGGAACCCACTCGCCGGTGAAGACGACGGTGTCGCACTCCACTCGGCGTGTCGAGAGACTGACCATGTCGACGAGCTCCACGGCTTCGACTCGCTCACGCCCGACGACGCGGGTCAGCGTCGTGCCGGTCAGCACCGGGACGCGACGAATGCCGGCGGTGGCCCATGCCAACGGCGCGAAGGTCTGGTGCCGTGGCTCAGGGGTCACGAGGGCGATCGTGCGGCACCGTGCCTCGGCCAAGGTCAGGATCGCCGAGAAGCTCACGTGTTCAGCGCCCACCACGACGGCCCGCGTGCCGACCGGTAACCCTGCGGCCACAAGCCGCTGCAGCGAACCGGTGGTCAACACGCCCTGCGGTCGGCCGCCGGGGACGAGCCGGGCCGACCGTGGACGCTCACGCGTCCCCGTAGCCAGCACGACCGCGCGTGGAGTGAGCTCCTCGACGCCGTTGCATGAAGTCACGATGAGCCCAGGGCTCCCCACGTCGCCCGACCAGCCGGTGATCGTGGTCG
>CAMDCC010000160.1 GCA_945889545.1 Bifidobacterium breve
TCGCCTCACACAGCGGGCACGTGCGGATGTGGAGCTCGGATGTGGCCACGGTTCCCCCCGTCGACCCGCGGGAAGGTAGCAGTGCACCGGACCGCACCCGCGTTGTTGCATGACCACCTGCTGAACCCCGACCTCCGTTGATCACGGCCAGACCGGTGCTGATATAGGGACCTATATTCAGACTTGACTTCGAGTCCTGAATTCGAGACTCTTATTGTCGTGGCGTACAGCATCGAGTTCGAGCCCCGAGTGCTCAAGGAGCTCAAGGCCATCCCCGTTGCTGATCAGCAGCGGCTCATCACCCGGATTGAAGCGCTCGCAGCAGACCCAAGGCCGGCAGGAGTCGAGAAGCTCAAGGGCCAGGCCGACGCCTATCGGGTACGCCAAGGCAACTACCGGATCGTGTACACGATCGACGACACCATCAGGATCATCACGATCTCGAGGGTCGGACATCGAAGGGAGGTCTACCGATGAACCAGCTCATCCCGATCACCGAGGCGAAGGCACGGTTGAACGAGTTGGTCCGCGATGCCGAAACGGCGGACGTGCTACTCCTCCGGCACGGCCGCCCGGCGGCCGTTCTGGTCGGCATGGAGCGCTACGAGGCGCTGCTGGAGGAGCTCGAAGACCTTGCTGACAGGCTCTCGGTCTACGAGTCCAGCGGGGCCGAGCCCGACCTCCGCATTGGGATCGAAAAAGTCAAGGCGGAACTCGGACTGGCATAGACCTTGCGCTCGAGCCCGCACATCGCCTCGCACAGCGGGCACGTTCGGTAGTGGATGTTGGTGGTGGCCACGGTTCCCCGCTCGTCGGCTCTGGGGACCTGGTCTGGCACGTATCTATCAGGTATAGATGATTATTACCCGAGTTTTCAGCATCTATATATGATGGATCTGCTTGTTTCTAGCAGGTTTAGATGATAGATTTGGACCATGACACGGAGGAACGCCACCGCCCGCCGCCAACTTGACGCCCGAATTGAGAGGCTCAGGCCGTTCGCAAGCGACGCTCGCCCGAACCGAGGCTGGATTCGAGCAGTCCGTGAAGCCTTGGGGATGTCCACCACCGAACTCGCCGCACGCATGGGAGTTGGTCAGTCGCGCATCCCTGCCCTTGAGAAGGGAGAAGTCAGTGGTTCGATCAAGCTCGACAGCCTCCACCGTGCCGCTGATGCCCTGGATTGTGAGCTTCTGTACGCCCTCGTACCTCGCCGACCGCTGGTTGAAGCGGTTCATGCACAGGCCCGACGCAAGGCGGCGCGCCACCTAGAACCCGTCGGTCACCACATGTTGCTCGAGGATCAGGGTGTCACCGATGAAGATCTGGACGCCCAACTCGACGAGTTGGCCTTGCGCTTCGTGGACCATCGAGGTCTGTGGGCCGAGCACCCGGTAGCTCGTGGCTGATCCTCTGCTTCGGTTCGGGGATGGCCACACTGAACTGACAGAGGATGATCGCGAAGGTCTACTTCCCAGCTACATCTCGACCAGAGGAGAACTGAACGACGCCGAGCAACGAAACATTGTTGAGGCGCTCCTGCTGACTCCGCCTACGGTCGAAGAACTGCTCGACGATGCGTACTTGCGTTCCTTGCATCGAGCGATGTTCGATGAAGTTTGGGCATGGGCCGGGCGATATCGCCTCCGAGAAACCAACATCGGCATCGACCCCAGGCTGATCTCCACCGAAGTTCGAACCCTTGTCGAGAACGCGCTCGCTTGGATCGAACACAAATCCTTCGACCCCGACGAACTCTGCATTCGGTTCCACCACCGTCTCGTGGAAATCCATGCGTTTCCGAATGGCAACGGTCGGCACGGTCGCATTGCCGCGGACTATCTCGTGGAAACGCTTGGCCGTGCTTCGTTCAGTTGGGGTGCGACCGGTCACGCAGACCCTGCGGCGGTGCGTGAGAGCTATGTGAGCGCCCTTGTTCAGGCTGATCGAGGGCACTTCGACGATCTCATCGCGTTCGCCCGGTCGTAGCAGCTCAAAACCAGTCCCGCTCCGCATGATCTCGAGCCCGCACATCGCTTCGCACAGCGGGCAGGTGCAAATGTGGGTCTCGGTGCTGGCCACGGTTCCCCCCGTCGACCCGCGGGACGGTACCAGCGGCTGGTTCAACACATCGGGGTGCTTTCGCGCCGCGCCTGAGACCTCCTAGGATGCCGCCGACCGAGGACGCACAAAAGGGGAATGACATGGCCGACAACAAGGCGCTCGCGCAGCGCTTCAACGACGAAGTGTTGAACCAGGGCAATTTTGACGCACTCGACGAGATCGTCGCTGACGACTTCGTGGAGCACCAGGAGCTGCCGCCTGGCATCCCGCCGACCGGCAAGAAGGTGTCGATGGCGATGTTCGATCGTGTCGTCGTGCGCGACGGCAAGGCGGCCGAGCATTGGGGCCTGAGCGACGACATGGGGATGATGACCCAGCTCGGCGTGGTCCCCGAGATGGGCTGAGCCGCCGCGCCCGGGGGTAGCCCGAGGCAACCACTCCATCAGTCGGTGCGAGACTCCCGGCGTGCACGATGTCCAGTACGCCCAAGCCGACGGCGAGACGCACGTTGCCTACCGGGTGCTCGACGCGGTCGCGTGATCGTGTTCGACCGCCGCGGGCTGGGCATGTCGGACCCGATCCACACTGGGAGCGCTCGGTCGGCGACCAATGGGCTGACGACCTCGCGGCGGTCGTGGATGCGACGTGCGCCGAGAACGTCGTGCTCGCGGCCTGGGAGGGCTTCGGTGTCGGCTCGCGGTCCGCGGCGAAGCACCCCGAGCGTGTTTCGGCGCTTGTGCTCTACGAGCCGATGGTTGTCGCTGACGACGATTGGGCGGCGTGGTCGGCGCACCGCATCGAACGCTCGAAGGCAAACATGGCGGGAGAGGTCGACATCCTCGCCGAGGTGGCACCCGACGATCGCACGTTTCGCGAGTGGCGTTGCGTGCCCATTACGTCGCCGCTCTTGTTCGTGCCGATCGTGGCGAGATCGACGATCTCGTAGCGTTCGCGCGCTCCTGACCCAGGGTCCGCCTGCTGCAGGATCTTTAGCGCTCGCGTCCGAGGAGCGCGACTTGGTTCTTTATCAATTCGAGCAGCTCATCCGGCACGCCAGGGGTCTCGTCCCGGGCGGCTTCGAGGGCTGCGGGCACTCCGTCGACAAGGTCGGCCAGTACCTGCATCGCCTGACGGCGCGACACGCCCCACGATTCGACCTCGTTGATGAACCGCTCTCCGGTGACGCGGTTCGTCTGACGGACGTCGTCGACATGCATTGCGAGCTTCTCGTCGCCGTAGTGCAGGGTTGAGAGCACGTCGTAGGCGGGAGCCAGACGCAGAACACCCTCGTGGCCGTGCAGTAGCGAGAAGTTCTTCGCGTGGGCATCGCCATTGCCGACGAGCACGTTCAACGCAGTCATTCGAGTGAGCGCGTCGAGCGACCTCGGCGAGGTGGCGACGTCGAGCACACTTGCGATGCGGCGGAGTGACGGCCCGCCATCGTCTTGGTACTTCTTCTCCGGCGACGTGGCGGTCGCCTGGCACAGGTCCTCTTGATGGAGTCGTTCGACGTCGCCGTTCGGCCGCACGATGCGGTCGTACCGCTCGACGACGAGCACCTTCCGCCCACCGATGGCTGTCGTCTCCACATGAGCAACTGGCAGGCCGAGGTGTTTCGCAAAGCGCATGCAGAAGGCCTCGTTCTCGACCGTCGCGGGGTAGTCCGCGACCTCGGGCTTCAGGATGTGTGTCGACGGCGTGCCGTCGACTGGGCGTCCCCAAGCACCGTCGACCATGCGCGTGAGCAGCAGCTTCTCCTGCACGCCCCCCAACGAGACTCGCATTCGCCGGTCGATGCCGAGCGGCGCGCTGGGGAGGTTGGCAACGAGATCGGCGATCTCCGTATCGCTCACGCGCTCCGCGGTGAGCGTTGTCGGCGTTGGCGGTGGGGGGTCGCTCGCAGGTTGAATCACGACCGCACCCGCGCACTCTCGTCCGATGGCACGGATCAACCCGTATGCGTCGGTCGACACCACCTCGAAGCGCTCGGCGACGGCTCGGCGCGCGGCCCCTTCGGGCAAGAGCCCGTCGAGGTACGGGCGCACGATGCCCTGCGTGTAGCGCTCCGCGGTGAGAGGAAGTGACAAGGAGAGGAGCGGCGTGCCCAGCGGATATCGCTGGAGTGCCTCCTCGGTGTACGAAAGCCGAAGGCGGCCGCGCTCCTCCTCGATGACGGCTACTCGATCGCCGTGCAGCCAGACGGAGAGCGAATCGGCCACCTACCAGTCCGCCTGCTCGAGTGTCATCCGGACTCCGAGGTGCCGGAGGAGCCTCAGGATCCGACGCATCTGCTCGGTTTCCTTCCCTTGCTCTAGGGCAGAGAGGTAGGAGCGGTGCAGGCCGGCCTGTTCGGCCAGCTCGGCTTGGGAGAGCCCGGCCTGCTTGCGGTAGTGCCGGATGGCCGTACCGAGCGAGGCCGCGGTGTAGATGCGGAATGGCTTTCTGTCGCGGTCCGAAGGGGATGTCTGCATATCGAGACGCTACCCAGCTTTCAGCGCGATGTCGAGGTTTTTGGACACCACGCCGATGAGGCCCGATGTCGAGGAATATCGACAATTCCGTGATGTCGGGATTTCAAGACAGGCGGGCGGCCTAACAGTCGGCCATCGCGCGCAGCGACGCGCACAGCTCGTGGTGCCGGTCGGTGCCCAGTGCTCCCAGCTTCCTAACGAGCATCGCCTTGGGAACCGCGAGCACTGCGTCGCCCGCGGCGACGCACTCGACCGCAAGCCCCTCGTCGGGCCCGAGGGGGATCTCGGTCGGGATGCCCCGCACGGTGCGCGTGACCGGCGCGACAACCAAGGTGCGAAGGACCGGGATCGCCTCGTTCCGTGTGATCACGAGGTAGGGCCGGCCCTTGGCGTCGGGTGCTTCGCCCCACCAGACGTCTCCCTGGGCGGGCTCGGTCACCAGGGCTCCTCCTCGATCGAGCGCTGTGCGGCCGCGGCGGCGGCTGCGACTTCTTCGTTGGTCTGCGGGGAGCGGCGGTACCCGTCGGCGATCGCGGCGCCGACCCGATGCCTGCGTTCCGCGTCGACCAGCTGCTCGATCGCCGCTCGCACGGCCTCGGCTCGACTCGCGAAGCGCCCATGGGTGACGAGGTCATCGAGTGACGTGGCCAGCTGTTCGGGGAGGCGGACCGCGATCTGCTCTGACATGCAAACAGCATACCGAAACGGGATGCAGCCCTCCGCACAATGTACGTAGGCGGTGCTCGCCGGCACCCGCGACGAGCGCTACCGGCGTCAACGCCTCAGCGAAGCCGGGCGTACGGGTTCCTCAATGGTCGCAACCGCGCCGGAAGCGCGTCATTCAGACGCAGCATCACCCGGAAGAGCCTCGGGCTCCGGATCAACGCGAGACGAATTCGTGGCTTCCTTCGACGAAGCCGACCGAAGTAGCGAAGCGCGTCTCGAGCGCGCCCGGCCACACTCCAGTTCCGCTCCGACACTGCACGTGCGTAATCGTTGAGCGAGGTCGTGAAGAACCGAGAGGCTACGAACTCGCGGAAGTAGTAACGATTCGCGCGCTTGTCGTCGACGATGGCGTTACGGAGCTTCTCGCCGAATCGCACCCGACTCTCAATGAACCGCTCGGACCCCGAGTCGCTCGCGTCGTGGACGCGAAACGCAGTGAGTGGCTCGGCATGGAACGCGAACCGCCATCCCGAACGAAATCCGCGCACGTAGAGGTCGTCGTCCTCGTAACCGCGCAGAGCCTCGTCGAATCCACCCAGCGCGTCGAAGGCGGAGTGACTGACCACGCTGGCCGACGGCACGACCATGAGATCTCGCTCGAGGCAGGCACGCAGCGTCTGCTTCGGATGGTCGATCCCATGCTGGTCGAGGAACGACCGGATCACGACGTGACCATCGCTGTCGATCTCGTCGAAGTCGCTGTATGCCCAGGCGAGCTCCGGATCGTCGACGAACGATCCGACGAGCGTGGCCAGGTGGCGCGTATGCCAGACATCGTCCTGATCCAGGAACGCGAGGAGTGTCCCCCTGGCCGCGGCCGCTCCCCGGTTCCGAGCCGCCGACTGGCCCGCGTTGGGCTGGCGCACGATTCGGATCGGGAATGGCGCCGGGATGCTGTCGAGGAAGTCGAACTGGGCCTCGTCGGTGGATCCGTCGTCGACGACGATGAGCTCGTCGGGTGGCTGGGTCTGGCGGATCGCGCTCTCGACGGCCTTGACCAGGTGGGCGCCACCGTTGTAGACGGGGAGGATCGCGCTGACGACGGGCCGCCGGAGGTCGGGGTCGTCCGAGAGCGGCGCGACCGAGCCGTCGGTGAGGTCCAATGCCTCGACCTCGATGCCCTCGCGGAAGCCCGGGTCCTCCCGGCCGTGGAACCACCGGTGCGCCCGGTCGCCGTCCAGTACCACATCGGGTTGGGGGAGGACACGCGTCCGACCGTCGTCGTCGGTCAGGAGCGCGACCGCAGCCGAGGCAGTGCACCACTGCTGGTGCTCACCGAGTTGTCGAGCGACCTCGACCATGTTGGCTTCGGTGGCCGCCCACTCATCGGAGAGCAGCCCGATGTCGGAGCGGATCGTGAACGCCAGATGCGTCAGCGTGGGCGCTGCGAGACGAAGGCGAAGCATCTCGCGAAAGCGTGCCGGCGATGTCCATGCGTGGAGGGTCTCGTACGTGCCCGTCGGCACCAGACGGTCCGCGACAGGTATCAGTGACAGCGATACACCCGGTGTCAACGGGAGCATCACCAGCCCATCGGTGCGCGACGGGTCGGGCGTTCGGAAATCGTTGCGTGCCGGGCGGTACGCGAAGGTCGGGGCGGTTCGACAATCGGGCAGCCAGCCGGTCGCAACCTCGCTGGGCACGATCGTGCGCTGCGCCCGCAAGCCGGGCTCGATGCTCAGGTCGACGACGACGCCCGCGTCGTCGAGCTGTCGACACAACCGGTTCGACATGAACCGGTCGCCGTTGTTGTTCGCCTCGCAGGCCCGG
>CAMDCC010000161.1 GCA_945889545.1 Bifidobacterium breve
CGACGGGCGCCGATCCCGACCACACCAACGGCAACGGCCACACCAACGGCAACGGCAACGGCAACGGCGTGGCTGCGGTTCGAACGCGGCCGGTCCACGTCCCCCGCGTGGTCACGCTGGCCTCGTTCATGGCCCAGCCACCCGCGCCGCGCGAGTCCCCACCGATCATCACCCTTCGTGAGGTCGACGAGTGGCGAGACGCGCTGCAACCGGTCACGCTCCGCGACGTCGCCACGTCGCGCGGTGCCCGCTTCCTGACCGTCGTAGCCGTGACCGTGCTCGCCATGCTCATGGGCGCCATCGTGCTGCTCTGGCAGCGAGTCGAAGCTCGACCCACAGTCCTGGTGCCAACCGAAGCGGCCGAGGGCGCGCTCACCCCAGCGGACCTCCGCGAGGTGAAGACGCGACTGAACGGCCTCGAAACGCGGTTTCAGGCACTGCTCGACCCGACGGGTTCAGTTGTGACCAGCTCTCCGACAGCGACCCAACAAGAGCTCGCCGAGTTGCGCAATTGCGTCATCGCATTCCAGCAGGCAATCGCGTCCGGCTTGCTGCGCGTCGGAGTGTTCAACTACTGCCGCTGATAAACGGGCGCGCTGATATGCGGCTCGCCTCACTCGCAGCCAGAGAGCCATGACTCGAAACTATCGTCTGAGTCGTGATGACGCCCCGGCCGCTGGCCACGATTGCGGTTGTCCTCGCGCTGCTCGCGACGGGGTGCAACGACCTTTGGCCGGCACCCGTCACCGGACCGTTGGAGAACGGCCGCTACCCCGACGGAGCGCTCACGCTCGTCACGGCCGAGTGCCGGGTGATCAACGATGTCGCTCCGAGGTTGCGTACGTTGATCGCCGCCGCGGCCGCTGATGGCGTCGGACTCACACCGGAGCAGTCCAGCTTCCTCCCGCCGGGCGTGCCTGGTCCGCCGCAGATCGAGTCGTGCTACCGCAGCTACGACGGGCAGGTGTGGTGGCGTAACTACTACTGCTCGATCGGTAAGTGTCAGAACGCGGCCACGCCAGGAACGAGCAAGCACGGTCTCGGTCGCGGGGTCGACTTCCAGGATCAGAACGGCGAGCTGACCTTCGATTCACCGGGGTATGCGTGGCTGGCTGCGCACGCCGGAGAGCACGGATTCTTCCAACCCGCGAATCAGCAACAGGGCTCGGACGGCGAAGAGGCTTGGCACTGGGAGGCCCAGACATGAACCAGCCAGACGGGAATCGGGCAGACATGAACCGGGTCGAACGGCTCGCGGCGATCGAAGCCATCAAGGCGTTGAAGGCCGGGTACTTCCGGTGCATGGACACCAAGGACTGGGTCGGGTTCGCCGAGCAGTTCACCCCGGATGCCGTCATGGACATCAACATCGATCTCGGCGGATCGGTCGGAGACGCGGCAGGGATCATCCGCGGCAACCAGGCGATCGCCGACAGCGTGCGCGGGTTCGTCGGCGATGTGCTGACGGTGCACCACGGGCACATGCCCGAGATCGAGGTGATGTCGGCGACGACGGCGCGCGGGATCTGGGCGATGGAGGACATGCTGCGCTGGCCCGAAGGGGCTGCGATGCGCGAGATGCACGGCTACGGGCACTACCGCGAGACGTACGAGAAGGTGGATGGTCGCTGGCGCATCGCGTCCACGCAGCTCTCACGGCTGCGCGTCGACATCGACCCTGGAGAGCCAGAAATCCCCCGGACGGCCCGAGAAGTCCCCCAGTCGGTCCAAGAAATCCCTGGTCAGTAGGGATTTCGGCCCGACGGACGATCCGGTTTGGACCACGCGCTACGGTGTCTCGAGCGGGTCCTTGTAGGACCCGCTCCCTCATTTGCCGATGCCGTCTCCCACCTACTCCCGACGCCCCGCGCGACGCACGCTCTGCGCCGCCGCACTCGCGGTCGCGATGGCGACGGGCACCGTCGCATCGTTCGGATCGGTCGCCGGTGCTGCGCCCATCAGCAAGGAACAAGAGGCCGCGCAGCTCCAGGACCAGATCGACGCGACCGACCTCGAGATCGGTGCCCTCGCTGAGAAGATGCACTCTGCTGAAGCCCGGCGCGACATCGCACAGTCCGAGGTGCTCGAGGCCGAGGCCCGGATCCAGGAGGCCAAGGCCGAGGTCGCCCGGATCCGAGAGCTCGTCGAGCAGAACCTCGCTTCGCTCTACCGCCGCAGCGTCGCCGGCACATCCGGCGTCTTCGATCTCGGCGACGCCAGCGACCTCCTCCGGCGCGGCCAGTACGCCAAGGCGCAGGCCGACCGCGACGACAAGCTGCTCCAGAAGCTCGACGGCGCCCAGGAAGACCTCTCGATCCGCCGCGACGACGCCCAGCGAGCCCGCGACACTGCGTCGACGGAACGAGAGGCGATCAACCTCGCCAAGGCCGCGTTCGAAGCGGTGCGCGCCGAGCAGTTGGTGCTCCTCGACACGGTGAAGGGCGAGATCGCTCAGGCCATCGCCGCCGAGCGGGCGCGCCGTGAGGCCGAGACCCGAGCCAAGTACGCCACGCCGGTCAACTACCCCGACGTGGGGCCACCGAACGGCAGCGCCGCGCAGGCGATCGCCTTTGCACGCGGTGTCCTCGGCTCCCCCTACTCCACGAACCCCCGCATGGGACCGTCGTACGACTGCTCGGGCCTCACGACCATGGCGTGGCGCGCGGCGGGCGTCAACATCCCCACCGTCTCGAACACGCAGTACGCCGGTCTTCCCCATGTGCCGCTCAACGCCGTGCAACCGGGTGACCTCATCTTCTGGGGCCCTGGCGGCTCGAGCCACGTCGGGCTCTACGTTGGTGGCGGCATGATCATCGATGCGTCGAGCGGCTCGAACCAGGTCGTCGAACGCGCCATCTGGGGCAGTCCGAGCGGCGCCGCACGCGTCACCTGAGCCCGACCCGCCCCCGGCTTCAGCTCCACCCCCCTATTTCCATCCGGCGGTCGCGCCCCGGACCATCGTGTACGGACCCGTCGGCCACCCGAAGCAGTCCATCATCAGCTGATCCACCTCAACGGGTGTCGCCACTCCCTCATCGACGACTCGCTTCGCTTCCTCGAGAGCCGCGAAGTACACGCGGTTGGCGACAAAGCCCCACTTCGTCTCGGCATCGTTCACGACGATCGGGTTCTTGCCGCAGGCCAGCGCGACCTCACGCACTCGATTGATCGTGGTGTCGGCCGTCTCACGCGTTCGCACGATCTCGGCGAAGCGCATGACGACTGCCGGCGATGCCCAATGCCAGCCGATGACACGATCGGGTCGAGCGGTCGCCGCGGCGATCGCCGCAATCGAGAACCCCGACGTGTTGGACGCGAGGATCGTGGCCTCCGGTGCCGCTCGATCGAGATCCTGGAAGACGCGGATCTTGAGGGCAAAGTGCTCCGGCACGGCTTCGATCACGATGTCGGCAGTCGCGGCCGCCTCGAACGACGTCGAGAGCTCCAGTCGAGCCAACGCAGCATCGGCGTGCTCCCGTGTGAGCTTCCCCCGCTCCACCGCTCGATCCATCCCATACCGTCCGGTTGTGAGGTGCTCCTGCGCGCGCTCGAGCGCGGCCTCGTCGACGTCGAAGCACACCGTGGCGTAGCCCGCAGTTGCGAGCACCTGGGCGATCCCACTTCCCATGACGCCGGCGCCGATCACCCCGACCCGTTGCTCGTTGATCCTTGGATCAGTCATGACTGCCCTCCGCGTCCGAATAGGTTGCTCGCATTCGATCCAGGAATCGATGCGAGGGATGATGTCAGGGATGATGGCCCAAGCAACCCGCCCCGCGCGACGCGTGCTCCACGTCTGCTACTGCTGCGCCGACGTCGAGGAGCCCGTCGCATTCTTCGAGCAGGGATTCGCGCTGCGCGAGACGATGCGCACGACCGGTGAACCGACCAGCGGCGCAGTCCTTGGCATGGACTACGACGTGCAAGGCGTCGCCGCATTCATGTACGACGCCCGCGGCCCGCGCACCAGTCCGGCAATCGAAGTGCAGAGCTGGATCTCCCCCGTACTCGAGGGCGAACCGTTCGATCAGCCGAACCACGCCGGCGTGCAGGCGCTCGGCTTCTCGGTCCACGAGCTGGGTCCGACAATGGCGAAGCTGAAGACGCTGGGGGCCAAGGTGCTCGCGACCGGGCATTCGACGACGTTCGATGCTCACTGTGCGACGCTCGTCGACCCGCGCGGGATGACCATCGACGTCGTGGAGCGAGCCGAAGTACCGGTTGGCGAGAGCCGCATGCACCATCTTCGGATCACGTGCTCGGATCTCACGCGCTCGATCGAGTGGTACGAGGGACTTGGCTTCGAGCGCGTGGGCCCACTCGTCGATCTCACGGACGACGACCCAACTGCCAACCCTGCGTTCGGCCAACCCGGAACGGCCGCGGTCTCGGCGTGCCGGCTCCGCCTCCCGGATGATCCGATGGAGATCGTGCTCGTCGAGTGGCACGACCCGCCGGTCGTCGGCCGCCATTACGACCGCCCGAATCACGCGGGTTGGTATCGCCTCGCGCTCGGCGTGGACGACGTGAGAGCGGCGTGTACCGCGATGTCCGAATCGGGCTGGGTGTTCGACCGGGCGCCCATGCTCGTCGCCCTCGACGGCACCCCCGTTCCCGACATGTGGATCACGTTCACGACCGATCCCGACGGCGTCCCGTTCGAGCTCGTCCAGCGGCCTCGCTCCGCCTTCATCGATCCACCGACCATCACCGATCCACCGACCATCACCGATGCACCGACCTTCACCGATCCACCGACCTAACGTCGGGGCATGACCGAGCTCGTCCACCTCGAAGAGCGCACTGACGGCGTTGCCGTCATCACGCTCGATAACCCGCCCGTGAACGCACTGTCGCGCGCGCTCCTCGCCGAGCTCGCGACAGTCGCCCGGGCCCTCGCCAACAACGCAGCCGTGCGCGCGGTCGTTGTCACCGGCGCCGGGAAGGTGTTTGCCGCGGGTGCCGACATCACGGAGTTCGGCGGGCCTGATGAGGCTCGCGACATCGGTGAGCACTTCCGGGCCGCCTTCGACGCGGTGGCCGCGATCCCTCGACCCGTCATCGCAGCCATCCATGGTGTGGCACTGGGCGGCGGGTTCGAGCTGGCGATGGCCTGCGACCTCCGTGTCGCCGCCGATTCAGCACGAATCGGTCAGCCCGAGATCCTGCTCGGCGTGATCCCCGGCGCCGGCGCGACTCAACGGCTCGCCCGACTCGTCGGCCCCGCGCGGGCCAAGCACCTGATCTGGAGCGGACGGCAGGTGAAGGCCGATGAAGCGCTCGCGCTCGGCCTCGTGGACGAGGTCTTCCCCGCCGCGGCGCTGCACGACGGCGCGCTCGGCCTGGCGAGCTCGCTCGCGGCCGGGCCGACGATGGCGATCGCGCTCGCCAAGCGGGTGATCGACGCCGGCCTCGACGCCCCATTGGAACGCGGGCTCGACCTCGAGGTCGAGGCGTTCGTGGAGGTGTTCGCCACCGACGACGCCAAGATCGGTGTGCGCAGCTTCCTCGACGACGGACCCGGCAAGGCCCAGTTCTCCGGGCGGTAGGCACTGGACGGCAATCACCGGGCGGCAATCACCGGACGCTGATCGCGGCAATCTGATCGAGCAAGGTGCCAACATCGGTCAACCCGCGCAGCACGTCGTTGAGGTGCGTGCACGTGGTCGTGCCGACGAACGTCTCGCGCACCCATGGGCGAAGGTCGCCGAGGTTGTGGCCGACCAGACGTGAAGCGCTCTCGATCGCGGCAGGGCACTCCTGCCACGGCAGCACGTTCGGCGTGGCCGCGATGCTCACGATCGTGCGAGTCGCATCGTCGACGGTCGCGGCGACCGAGTACTCATGCACGACGGTCTCCACTGCATCGCTGTCGAAGTGGCTGTCACGGAAGAACACGTCGACGCGGTGCCCACCACCGGCCGCCACGGGTGGGATCACATCGATGCGTCGGAGGCGGCGCATTCCCATGGGCGGGAGATCGGTGATGTCGTGCCACGCGGCCAGATCGTCGGGGCGAGTGAGGCGCGGCGCTGGCGGTCCGAGCGGTGTCGGGTTCTGGCCGTGCTCTCGCAGCATGACCATCATCGATCCGTCACTCGCCCAGCCGGCACAGAGATCGGCGCGGGCACCCAGGTACTCGTCGGGCTTCCGGGCCCTCGGCACGGCGTCGGCACTCAACATCGCGTACCCCGAGACGAGCCCTGCTCCCGGAAGGTCGTCAAGCAGGAGGTAGAGAAGGCTGTGCGCCTTGCGGTTGTCGGGAACGATCTCGTCGACACGCGCCCGGAATCCCGGCCCCACCACTGCGCCGAGCAGTCCTTGCAGCGCGGGCGTCGCCGGATCCGTGCTCAGCACGTCGAGGTCGCGAGTCACACCGTTCACTTCGGCATCGACTCTCGCAGTGCCACACGTGACCCCGTCGCCGACGCTCGTAGTGAACGCATCGCGCGCTCGCCCGGTCATGATCATCCGACCCGGAATGCCCTCGGGCCTCGTGGTGTCGATGCTGCTGGTGCGGCGAATGGACCCTGGAGCCCGCGCCGGCGTCGACGCCACCGGCGCGTGCGGGCCTCGAGCGTCTGGTTTATGAAGCGGCGGCACCGCCCCACTCTAGGAACCTGAATCTCAGAAGCCTGGACCTGAGAGCCGGGACCAAGCGCCTGAACCGGAGAGCCGGGACCAACGGCCCTGCCCGTCTCCCCGCCGTTGTCGTCATACTGAGGTCACGCGACGAGGAGGCTGCCATGTCGAACCGCATTCGGATCCTGCTGGGGGGTGCCCTCGTGGCCGCGTTGATCATCGTCATGGTGGTCGTGTTCGGCAGTGAGGGTAACGACCAAAAAGCCGCGCCACCCACGACCACTTCTCAGCCGAGCACCACCACCACGACGGCCGCGCCAGCATTGGACACTTCGACGGTGGTGTGGCCGGTCGCGTCGAGCAGCACCCGATACGCCGAGCCGGTCGACGCCGCACGCGGTTTCGCCACCGACTTCGTCGGGAT
>CAMDCC010000162.1 GCA_945889545.1 Bifidobacterium breve
AGGCGCGGCGCCCGCCGGCGCCGCGCCTCCCGCAACTGCTCGTGGATGCAAGGACGGGTCGCTACTTCTTCCCGCCGTGCTTGGCCTCCATCCGGTCCTCTTCTGCGTACAACACCGAGGCCGGAAGCTCACCTCGCTCGACCGCGGCCAGCTCGGCCTCGATCTTCTTCAGCTCCTCCTCGGTCCCCATGACCTTCGGGCCCGTGAACCAGTTCTTGGCCGACAGGTGCCAGTACGCCCAGATGGCGATCGTGAGAATGATGAGGAACGGTCCGGTGAAGTTGAACTGGTTCACCTTGGCGACGCCGTAGATCTCCGACTTGCCGCCCCACGGTGGCCAGAACCCGCTGACCGGTCCGAACTGTGGAGCGAGGAACATGAGGTTCACACAGGCCACGTAGACCACCACGGTCCACCCGACGATCTTGCTGTACTTGCCGAGGTTCCACGGGCCCTGCTTGAACGTGGTGCTCTTCAGCCGCAGGAACACCGGGATCACATAGGCCATGTAGAGGCCGACGGCGCAGAACCCGACGAGCACGAAGAACGCGACCGCGTAGTTATCGCTCTGGATAAGGGCGAGTGCCCCAGCAATCGCACTGAGGGTGATGCCCAGCCAGACGGCGTTGGTTGGCGTCCGCGTCTTCGGGTTGATGCGGTGCCAGTACTTGGAGCCTGGCAGCGCGCCGTCACGAGAGAACGCGTACACCATCCGCGAGTTGGCGGTCACGCCGCACATCCCACAGAAGAACTGGCCGACGATGGCGATGAGGATCATCGCCTTGGCCATCGCGCCGCCGACAGAAGATTGGAAGATCTCCAACGGCGCCGGGATGAGCGCTACCGCACCCTTTTCGAAGAAAATGTCGCCGGCCCCGCCGGAGAACATCTTGTCGTAGGTGCCCTTCGGGAACGCCTGAAGGAGGGCCACGTTGAGGATTCACGCCGCGATCGCCGAGATGTAGATCGAGCGCACGATCGCCTTGGGGGCGCTGACGTTGGCGCCCTTGGTCTCCTCACTCACGTGGGCCGAGGCGTCGAAGCCGGTGATCGTGTACTGGGCGATCAGCATGCCGATGAGGAACACGTAGATCCCCGAACCGCCGAAGTCCCAGCCGGTGAGGTTCTCCGAGTTGAAGATCGACCCGAGACCTTCGGTGGTGCCGGAGTCGGGGGCGATGAACAGCGCGCCCACGATGATCGTGGTGCCTGCCACGTGCCACCAGACACTGATGTCGCTCAGGAGCTTCACGAGCTTCACGCCGAAGGTGTTCAAGATGCCGTGCGCGATGAGCACGAGAAGGTAGATGATGAAGATGCTGCGGTAGTCGAGCATCTTCAGCCCGAACCACGTGTCGGCGTACAGCCCCACGAAGTATGCGATGAAGACCGAGAGCGCGTAGTCCACGCTGGCGATGACGCCGACCTGACCGATCAGGTTGAACCAACCCGTGTACCAGGCGGCCTTCGCACCGCCTTCGGGTGTCTTGGCGAGCTTCGCGGACCAGTAGTACAGGCCGCCCGCGGTGGGCATGGCCGAGCAGATCTCTGCCATCGCCATGCCGACGAGCAACGCGAAGCCGCCGATGACGATCCAGCTCGTGGTGGCCGCAGCCGGCCCACCTGCCAGCAGCGGCAGGTAGAAGGTGGTCAGCGCTCCGGCGAGCACCGAGATGATCGAGAACGAGATGGCGAAGTTCGAGAATGTTCCGAGCCCCCGCCGCAGCTCCTGGGCGTAGCCCATCTCATGGAGCTGCTTGCGGTCGGCCTCCATGACCGACGATTCGTCGACTGCCACGGGGGACCCCCCTCCCACGTGAAGGCCGGCGCCCATCCCGGCTGTTGGGCATCGCCTTGCTACCACGGTTCTCGTGGCGCCGCCAGGATCCCTCCGCGCATCGCGCATCGCGCCGCGGGACGCTGGCTCGGCGATGGGATTCGTCGCCGCGGCTACTCCGGGGTCACGTAGGCGGCGGTGATCCCGCCGTCGACCACCAGCGCGGCTCCGGTCATGAACGACGAGTCGTCGCACGCAAGGAAGAGGGCCGCCTTCGCTAGTTCCTCGGCCTGGCCGAGGCGTCCCATCGGGATGTGCACGAGTCGGCGCTGGCGCCGCTCCGGGTCGCTCAGCAGCTCGGCGAGCAGGGGAGTGTCGATTGGCCCCGGGCAGAGAGAGTTGGCGCGGATGCCGCGGCGTGCGTACTCGACCGCGATCTCACGCGTCATCGCGAGCACGCCGCCCTTGCTCGACGTGTATGCGATCTGCGCCGTCGCCGCGCCCATGAGCGCCACGAACGACGCGACGTTGACGATCGAACCACCACCCGAGTCGAGCATCGCTGGTACGCCGTGGCGACAACCCAGCCAGACACCCTTGAGGTTGACGTCCATCACGCGGTCCCATGTGGACTCGGGCGTCTCGGTGACGCCACCATCGTCGGCAGGGAAGATGCCAGCGTTGTTGTAGAGCACGTGTAACCCGCCGTACGTCTGCACGGCGTGATCGATCATGGCGCGCACCTGCGCATCATCCGAGACGTCGACGCGCACGAACGACGCCTCGCCGCCCGCGGCGCGCACCGCGTCGACGGTTGCCGAGCCGCCATCGTCGACGGCGTCGGCCACGATGATGCGAGCGCCCTCGGCGGCGAACAGCAGTGACGCCGCGCGACCCATGCCGTTCCCGGCACCGGTGATGAGCGCGACCTTTCCTTCGAGTCTGGATCCGGCGAGTCTGGGCATGACCGTATGCTGCCGCGGATGGACCGCGACTGGCACGTTCTGATCGGCGGCGAGGCACGGCGGGGGCGAGGCGACACCTCGGTCATCCTCGAACCCGCGACCGGCGAGCCACTCGCCGAAGTGGATCAAGCCAACGCCGACGACCTCGACGATGCCCTCACGGCGGCCATCACGGAGTTCGAGACCGGCTCGTGGGCCCGCACCGACGCCACCCAGCGGGGGCGCGTGCTTGCCGAGGTGGCGCGTCTGCTTCGCGTACGGGCCGAGGAGTTCGCGCTGGTCGAAGCACGAGGGGCCGGGCACCCGATCGGCGATGCACGCTGGGAGGCCACCACTGCGGCGGAGGTCTTCGAGTACTACGCCGGTGCCGCAAACAAGCACTTCGGTGAGGTGGTGCCGGTGCAGCAGCCCGGCCTCGACGTGGTGCTCCGCGAGCCGGTGGGCGTGTGTGCGCTCATCGTGCCGTGGAACTTCCCGTTGCTCATTGCTACGTGGAAGGTGGCGCCTGCGCTCGCGTGTGGCAACCCGATCATCTTGAAGCCGGCGTCGCTCACGCCGCTCACCGCCATCATGTTGGGCGAGGTGCTGCTGGAAGCGGGTGTTCCGCCGGCCGCGGTCTCGGTGCTCGTCGGCCCGGGTCGCGTCTTGGGTGACGCACTCGTGGCCGATCGTAGGGTCTCGAAGATCGGATTCACCGGCGAGACGGCAACTGGAGCCTCGATCCTGCGAGCTTCTTCGGAGAACATCGCGCGATGTTCTCTGGAGCTCGGTGGCAAGTCTGCCGCCGTCGTGTTCGCCGATGCCGACCTCGAGCGCTGCGCGAACGAGACGCCGATGGCGGTGTTCGGCAATGCGGGCCAGGATTGCTGCTCGCGCAGCCGGATCCTCGTGCAGCGATCGGCCTACGACGAGTTCATCGAAGCGTTCACCGCCGCAACCGAACGTGTCCGGGTCGGTGACCCGCTCGACGACACCACCGAGATGGGGCCGATGATCTCCGAGGACCAACGCCAGACATCGGTCGACTATCTCGGGATCGGCGAGCAGGAGGGTGCGCGACGCGTGACGGGTGGCGACCTACGCCCAAGCGACGGTTGGTTCATCTCGCCCGCGGTACTCGCCGACGTCGACAACTCGATGCGTGTGGCTCGCGAGGAGATCTTCGGCCCGGTCGCGTGTGTGATCCCGTTCGAGAACGAGGACGACGCCGTGCGCATAGCGAACGACTCTGAGTACGGGCTCTCAGGTTCGTTGTGGACCGCAGACATGGGTCGAGGCATTCGCGTTGCGAAGGCCCTCCGAACCGGGACGTTGTCCGTCAACTCGTACAAGAGCGTGAGGACCGAGACTCCATTCGGGGGCTACAAGCGCAGCGGCCTCGGGCGCGAGCTGGGCATGCACGCGATGAACACCTACACCGAGGTCAAGAACGTCTTCTTCTCGTCGGAGAGCGCTGCGGGGTAGGGGTTCTGGGTTACGGATTTCTTGGACGGTTGGTCCAGCGACCACGTTCGGATGTTCGGAACCAGCCGCCGGCCAGCAGGGTCCCTCCGTCGGTTGGGATCACGTGCCCGGTCACGAACCGTGACAGGTCGGAAGCGAGAAAGAGCACCACGTCGGCGTTGTCGGCTGGCGCGCCGACGCGACCGATCGGGACCCAGACGGGCCACTGATCGCGGAGCTCGGGCGGCACCAGCCTCTCGTAGTCGACCTGTGTCGTCTGGGTGACGTCGGGCGCGATCGCGTTGACCCGCACGCCGCTGGAAGCCACGTCGAGAGCAAGACAGCGGGTGAAGTGGTTCACCGCGGCCTTGAACGCGCCATAGACGGGGTCGTGCGGGTAGCCGCGGATTCCCTCCACCGACGAGACGTTGATCACCGAGCCCGACCCCTGCTCGACCATGCCCGGCACGATGGCCCGACTGCAACGCAGCACGTGCAAGAGGTTGATCTCGTACTGGGCCGCCCACTGGTCCTCGTCGCCGCTGAGGAACGGCCCCGGCGGGCGGTAATCGCCAACGTTGTTCACGAGGATGTCGATGTGCCCCGCGACCTCGATTGCGACGCGGGCGATGTTGGCGACCTGCTCACGATCACGCACGTCGGCGACCAGTACTTGGGCGCTTCCGCCTGCGTTCACGATTGCGTCAACGCGTGCCGCCGCGTGCTGGGCATCGATGTCGACGACCACCACGTGGGCTCCGGCCGCGGCCAGCACATCGGAGATCGCACCGCCGATGCCGTCGCCACCACCGGTCACGACGGCAACGCGCCCATCGAGCTGGATCTCGACCGTCATGTCGCGCTCGCCTCGAGCAGCTTCGGTGCCACGGCTGGGCAACCTACTGTCCAGTTCCGCCCCGCCCGCCCCGCTTTGCGGTCGAGGTGGGCGCGGCGCGCGGTCGAGGCGGGATGCTCGCCGCGTACGCTCGCTGGTCGTGCCCCGCTTCTGCTCTGCACTCGTCACTGGGCTTGTCGTGCTCGCGCTCGCCGTGGTTGCCGTGCCGCCAGGGGGGAGTGCTGAGGCCACGCTGATCGCGCCCCTCGACTGGTCGCGGTGCCATGGCGATGCTCAGTGCGCGCAGTTGACCGTCCCGCTCGACGACACCATCGAGGGCGGGCCTACGATCGATCTCGGTCTGGTGCGGTATCGCGCGCTCGATCAGAAGCGCCGGATTGGATCGCTTCTCGTGAATCCTGGCGGCCCCGGCGCGTCGGCAATCGACTACGTGCTCGCGGTGGGCGAGTCGCTGCCCGACGAGCTGCGGCAGCGCTTCGACATCGTCGGGTTCGACCCGCGTGGCGTTGGGGAGAGCGCGCCGGTGAACTGCACCGATGACCTCGGCCCGCTGTTAGAGGTGGAGTGGGCACCCGACGACGCGCGGGAGCGCCAGGAGCTGCTCGCGGAGACGGCTCGCTTTGTCGAGGCATGCGAGCAGGCCCATGGCGCACTCCTGCCATACCTCCAGACCGAACGCACGGCTCGCGACATGGATCGCATCCGCATCGCTCTGGGCGAGTCGAAGCTCACCTATCTCGGATACTCATACGGCAGCTTCCTGGGCGCGTGGTACGCCGAGCAGTTTCCCGAGAAGGTGCGTGCCTTGGTGCTCGACGGGCCGCTCGATCCTGCGCTCGATGCTGAGGCCGTGCAGGTTGAGCAGGCCGTCGGATTCGAACGCTCGCTCGACGACTTCCTGAACGATTGCTCGCAGAACTCGTCGTGCGCCTTCCATCGAGACGGGCGAACGGCCGAAGCGTACGACGAGGTCCGTCAGCGGATCGGCGCGGAGCCGTTGGAGGTCGACGCGTTCGGTGAGACCCGTTCGCTCAACGGCACGCAGTTCGATATCGGCGTCACTTCCTTGCTGTACGGCGGCCGGAGCGCGTGGATCGAGCTCGCAGAGGCCCTCGATGCCGTCGAGAACGGTGACGGCGAGGATCTGCTCTTCTACGCCGATCTCTACACCGGGCGCGAAAGCGACGGCATCTACGACAACGCACAGGAGGCGTTCATCGCGATCGGCTGCGCCGACGGTCCGCCGGTGGGTGACGTGGACGGCATGCGCGCCATCGAAGATGCCGCAGCCGAGGCGGCGCCTCGTCTCGGTGCGACGATCGTCAATGGGAGTCTGGCCTGCGCGCTGTGGCCGGTTGTCGCTGCGCAACCGCGCGCGCTGCACGCTACGGGTGCCGCTCCGATTCTCGTGCTCGGCGCGCGCAAGGATCCGGCAACACCGTTCCGTTGGGCGCGAGGGTTGGCGTCCGCGCTCGAGTCCGCAACCTTGGTCGCCGTGCGTTCGTCGAGTCACACGTCGTTCGACTCGGGCAACGTCTGTGTCAACGATGTGGTCATCCGCTACCTCGTGGATCTCGACGTGCCGGCCCGCGGCACACACTGCTAGCAGCGGCGACCTCAACGAAAACCGGGCATGCCCGCCTACACTCCGCCACCGAATGGACCTCCGGTACTCCGAATCAGACGTTGCGTTTCGCGCCGAGTTACGCGCGTGGCTGACCCGTTCGCTGGCTGACCTCGCGGATCCGCCGGCTCGCGACGACTGGCCGGCCCGCGTCCGCTACGACACCGAATGGCAGCGTCGACTGTTCGACGCCGGGTACGCGGGCATGTCGTGGCCACGGGAGTACGGCGGACGCGATGCGTCACCGAGCGAGCAGCTCATCTTCCTCGAAGAGACCACACGGGCGCGCGCGCCGTACGTGGGGGTGAACTTCGTCGGCACCCTCCACTGCGGCCCG
>CAMDCC010000163.1 GCA_945889545.1 Bifidobacterium breve
AGTTGTCCGCGTCGACACTGCTGAAGAGATGTACGACGCGGTCATGGCGCGGTTTGCCGAGTCCGACGTGGTCGTGATGGCCGCGGCCGTGGCCGACTTTCGACCGAAAGCGATCGCTGATCAGAAGATCAAGAAGCAGGACGGCCCGCCGGAAGTCGTGCTGGAACGCACGCCCGACATCCTGGCGGCGCTCGGGGAGCGCAAAGAACCTCACCAAGTGCTCGTCGGGTTTGCCGCCGAGACTGAGAACGTCCGCGAACACGCGGCCGCGAAGCTCACGGCCAAGCGCGTCGACTTCATCGTCGCCAACGATGTGTCCGCACCAGGGTGCGGGTTCGAGGTCGACACCAATCAAGCGATTCTGCTGGACTCGACTGGCCACGCCGAGGAGCTGCCGCTTCAACGCAAGGCCGACCTCGCGGATGCGGTGTTCGACCGCGTCCGCGGCGCGTTAGAGCAACGAGGAGAGGAACGTTCTTGACTACGCACTTCACGTTCACATCGGAGTCGGTAACCGAGGGACATCCCGACAAGATGTGCGACCAGATCAGCGACGCGATTCTCGATGCGATTCTCGACGAGGATCCTGAGAGTCGCGTCGCGTGCGAGACAATGGCGACCACTGGCATCGTCATGGTCGCCGGCGAGATCAGCACCAACGCCCATGTCGACTATCCGCGCATCGTTCGCGAGACCGTCAACGCCATCGGGTACAACCATGCGTCGTTCGGGTTCGACGGCAAGACGTGCAGCGTGCTCACCTCGATCGACAAGCAGTCGCCTGACATCGCGATGGGCGTCGACAAGGCCCAGGAGCAACGCGCCGGAACGGGCGACCACTTCGACGAGATCGGCGCTGGCGACCAAGGGATGATGTTCGGGTACGCGTGCGACGACACCGACGACCTGATGCCGATGCCGATCTGGTTCGCGCACCGGCTCGCACAACGTCTCGCAGCGGTGCGCAAGGACGGCACCCTCGACTACCTGCGGCCCGACGGCAAGACCCAGGTCACGATCGACTACGAAGACGGCCGCCCGAAGCGCCTCTCCAACGTTCTTATCTCCACTCAGACGGCGCCAGGTGTCGACATTGACGGCACTTTGCGGCCCGACCTTCTCGAACATGTGATCAAGCCGCTGATCCCCGCGCAGTTTGCCAGTGACGATTTTGAGTTCCTGTGCAACCCGACCGGTAGCTTCGAGCTCGGAGGGCCGCACGCCGACTGCGGGTTGACCGGTCGCAAGATCATCGTCGACACCTACGGTGGCATGGCTCGACACGGTGGCGGTGCGTTCAGCGGCAAGGACCCAACGAAGGTCGACCGCTCCGGCGCGTACGCAGTGCGCCACGCGGCCAAGAACATCGTCGCCGCAGGGATTGCTCAGCGTTGTGAGGTGCAGGTCGCGTACGCGATCGGTATCGCCCACCCGATGTCGGTGATGGTCGAGACTTTCGGAACTTCAACGATCGATCCCGAGAAGCTGCCCGACCTCGTGCAGGAGCACTTCGACCTGCGTCCGGCTGCGATCATCGAGCGCTTGAAGCTGCGTCGACCGATCTTCCAGCGCACCGCGGCATACGGCCACTTCGGCCGCGACGAGCCCACGTTCACCTGGGAGAACACCGACCAAGCCGAAGCGTTTCGCAAGGCCGCCGAAGCGCTGGCCTAATCGACGTGGATGCACGCGTCTGCCGCGTGCTTCCCGATGTCCCGGCGATCGATCGTGCTTTCGACTACCTCGTGCTCGCAGAGATGCGGGATCAGGTGCACATCGGCACGATCGTGCGCGTCCCGCTGCATGGTCGCCGCGTGCGCGGCTGGGTCGTCGGCCTCGATGTAGAGCCTGCGACCACGCGGGATCGCACGCTGCCGCTGCACTCGGTGGTGTCGGCGGGACCACCGGCCGACGTCGTCGATCTCACGGAATGGGCCGCGTGGCGCTGGGCCGGACCCCGCGCCGCGTTCCTCCGGGCCGCGTCACCTCCGAACAACCTGCGGACGACCGGTGCACCAGAGGTGCATGCCGCGATCTTTCCGCCCCGGCCCGCCCCGATGACCGTGCCGATGCTTTTGCCTGAGGGCGTCCATCGCGTCGTGCGTTGGCCGCCGGCACGTGAGCGGAGCGAGCTCGTGTGCGCGCTGGCAGCACCAGAGGGTTCGACGATCGTGATCGCGGCAAGCGCCGCAGAGTCCCGCGCCCTCGCGAGCGATCTCGAAGCCGAGGGTCGTCACGTCGTGATGCTTCGTGGTGATCAATCGGCTGCCGATCGCACCGCGGCGTGGAACGATGCCCGGCACGGTGCGTGCATCGTCGTCGGCGGGCGCATCGCGATCTTTGCCCCGGTCCCTGATCTCCACGCAGTCGTGGTGCTCGACGACCTCGACGAAGCGCTCGAAGAGGAACGGACCCCGAGTTGGCACGCATTCGACCTCGCGGTCGAGCGGACGCGCCGGGGTGGAGCGCGCCTCGACGTCGTGAGCCCAGCGCCAGGAGCGCAGGCCGTGGCGGTGGCCGACGTCATCGCGGGACCGGAGCCGAGGATCGAACACGACGGCTGGGCTCGCCTCGAGGTGGTCGACCTTCGCTCGGAACCGCCGGGCAGCACCTTCATGTCGACGGGTCTCGCGAACGCGCTCCACCGTGCGCTGGCCGATGGGGGACGAGCCCTCTGTGTATTGAATCGTCGGGGAAGAGCACGCTTGCTGGCGTGCCAGAAGTGCGGCGAGCTCGCGCGGTGTGAGCGATGCGACGCCGCGGTGCAGGAAGTCGCCGGTGGTCTGGAGTGCCCGCGTTGCGGTGACCAAGCGAAGGGCTTCTGTACGCACTGCGGTGCGGCATCTCTGCGACCACGCAAGCTTGGGGTCGTGCGGGTCCGTGAACACCTTGCTGCACTGGTTCCTCGAGCGAACGTTGTGGCCGTCGAGACGGGGAGTGCACCGCTTCCCGCATTCGACGTTGCGATCGGCACTGAGGCTGTGCTGCATCGGGCGCCCGACGATCCCCAACGACCGATCCGCCTTGTCGCGTTCATCGATCTCGATCAAGAGCTACTCGCACCCCGGTTCCGCGCCGAGGAGCAAGCGCTGTGGCTGCTCGTGCGGGCCAGCCGGCGTGTCGGCGGGCGTAGCGATGGCGGAGTGGTGCTGGTCCAGACCCGCATGCCTGCACATCCGGTGGTGGTCGCAGCGAGCGACGGCGATCCTGTAGCGCTCCTCGAGACCGATCTCGCGCGCCGCCGTGCCCTCCACTACCCACCGTTTGGCGGCATGGCCGAGCTCAGTGGCGACGCGACTGCCGTCGATGCGGCCTGCGCAGAGCTGCAACGCCATCTCACGACGGTCACGGTGCTCGGTCCCACCAACGGACGCGCATTGCTACGCGCACCGACGGTCGACGAGCTCTGCGACGCGCTGGCTACAGCCGACCTCGGCCCCGCGCGGGCTCAGGGTCGTCTCCGCGTCGACGTCGATCCTCGCCGCGTCTAACTGGCCGCGTCTAACTGGCCGCGTCTGACTGGCCGCGTCTGGTCGATTGCTGAGTACCTCCTGGTACCCTCGATGTGTGGGCACGTACACGATCAGGCTTTTTGGCGACCCGGTGCTGCGCCAGCGCGCGCCGGAAGTCACCGATATCGATGGTGATCTTGCGCGCCTGGTCGACACGATGATCGCGACGATGCACGAGGCGCGCGGTGTCGGCCTTGCCGCACCCCAGGTGGGTGTGCAGAAGCGCCTGTACACCTACGACGTGGGTGACGATCCCGGCGTCATCATCAACCCGGAGATCGTGGAGTCGAGTGGGGAATGGGTCTACGACGAGGGTTGCTTGTCGGTACCCGGGTTCAGCTTCGAGATCGTCCGACCGAAGGTCGTGACCGTGCGAGGCATCGATCTCGACGGCAAGGAGGTCGTGCTCGAGGGCGATGAGCTCATGGGTCGCCTCATCCAGCACGAGATCGATCACCTCGACGGGGTGCTCCTGCTCGACCGCCTCGACACCGACACCCGCAAGGCCGCGATGAGCGAGCTGCGCCAGCTCGTCCTCGACGGCACGCTCAGCGCGACGACTGCCGACGACGGCGGCCGCCGACTCTGAGCACCAATCCCGAACCTAAGAGAGGGATGGGCGCGATGCGCCTCGTGTTCTTCGGAACACCCACTGACGCGGCAACGGCGCTCGACGCATTGGTTGCCGACGGACAAGACATCGCGCTGGTCGTCACGCGTCCCGACACCAGGCGCGGTCGTGGTGGGGCGTCGTCACCCAGCCCGGTGCGAGCCGCGGCCGAGCGCCATGGCATCGATGTGCTGACGCCGGTGAAGGCGGCCGACGTCCTCGACGACATCAGCAACTCTGGTGCCGACCTCGGTGTGGTGGTCGCGTACGGCCAGATCCTGCCGCCGGCGATCATCGATGCGTTTCCCTTTGGCCTTGTGAACGTCCACTTCTCATTGCTCCCGCGCTGGCGCGGCGCAGCGCCCGTCGAACGGGCAGTGCTCGCGGGCGACGACGAGACCGGCGTTTGCATCATGCGGCTGGAGCAGGGGCTCGACACGGGTCCGGTGTTCGCGTCGGCGCGTACGCCGATCGATCCGAACGAGAGCGCGGGGGAGCTACGGCTCCGCCTCGGCGACCTCGGTGCCGAGTTGCTCGTACGCACGTTGCCCGAAGTGTCGACGGTGAACCCGGCACCGCAGCAAGGTGAAGCGACGTACGCCGACAAGCTCGACGTCTCCGAGTTCCAACTCGATCCCAACCGCCCCGCTCCGGAGCTGCACCGCGTCGTGCGAGCTGGCAACCCGCGACCGGGAGCGTGGATGGTCGTAGACGGGACCCGCGTGAAGGTGCTGCGGGCAACACCGTCGGAAAGTATCGATTCGGCGGCCGGCTCGATCGACGAATCGGCACGCCTCGCCACGGTTGACGGCGCGCTGACGCTCGACGAGGTGCAACCTGCGGGCCGACGCGCCATGCCCGGCGTGGAGTGGCGTCGTGGTCTACGCGCTCCCGACGTAGCCCTAGACCAGGCATGAGGGACCAACAGTGAGCCCGCGAGGCGGTTCACGCAATCTGGCCTGCGACGCGTTGGTGAGGATCGAAGACGGCGCGTACTCCCACGTGATCGTCCCATCGATGTTGCGGGGATCGAACCTCTCGATGCGCGACCGGGCATTCGTGACCGAACTGGTCTACGGCACTCTTCGATCACAGCGTCGGCTCGACGCGATGCTCGCGCCCCACGGACGGCGCAAGATCGCGTCTCTCGATCCTGGTGTACGAGCGGCGCTCCGAATCGGTGCACACCAGCTGGTCGTGGGGGTACCCGCACATGCTGCAGTCGCGGAAACGGTCGAAGCTTCGCCATCCCGTGCGCGTGGCTATGTCAACGCGGTGTTGCGCGCTCTGTCAGCCGCGGGCCCGCCGTGGCCCGAGCCGACGAACCCTGCGGTCGCGCTCTCGTATCCCGACTGGCTCGTCGACCAGCTGATTTCGGACCTCGGTGCTGACGACGCCGTCGCTGCCCTCGCTGCATCCAACGAGTCCGGAGCGGTAGCGCTCCGCCCGAATCCTCGGCGCACCACTGCGGCGGAGCTGGAGCAGGAGCTGCAGGGGAGCGGGGCCCAGGTCGAACGCGGGCGTTTGCTGTCCGACGCGCTCGTGATCCGCGGCGCCGGTGATCTCGGTGCACTTCCCGCGGTCGCCAGTGGCCGCGCGACACCGCAGGACCAAGCAAGCCAGGCCGTGATCGCGTACGCCGCGCCAACCGCCGGCATGCGCGTGCTCGATGTAGCGGCTGCGCCGGGCGGCAAGGCGACGGCAGCGGCAGAGCTCGTGGGTGACGACGGACTCGTCGTCGCGCTCGACTTCGACGAGGGTCGACTCCGACTGATACGCGAGGCGGCGAAGCGGCTCGGCCTCGGCAACCTTGTGACCGCCCAAGCCGACGGGCGAGCACTCCCTGTCGCCAACGAGTCCTTCGACATCGTGGTCGTCGACGCCCCGTGCTCCGGTCTCGGTGCGTTGCGCCGTCGCCCCGACCTGCGCTGGCGGGTGGACCCGGCCGCGCTGGCGCCGCTCGCCGACCTCCAGGTCGCCCTGGTCCTCGAAGCAGCCGCGACCGTCCGGCCCGGCGGCAAACTCGTCTATTCGGTGTGCACCCCGACCGCGATCGAGACCACCGGGGTCGCTGCACGTGTGATCGAGGCGCTGCCGGGGTTCACCGTGCTTCCGCCACCGTCCACGTGGCGAACGCACGGCCCCGGCGGCTTGATCCTGCCCCAGGATGCGGGCACCGACGGCATGTTCGTCCTCGGCCTCCATCACAGTTGATGATCGACCGATTCGCGGAGCGAGCGAAGCGAATGGAGCGAGCGGCGCGATGTAGAACGCGTGACAAGAACGAACGCGAGCGGAAGTAGCGAAGCGGGAGCGGAGCAAAGGGTGGGGATAGCCTCGGACTCGCATGCCTTCGCAGAAGATCGCGCCATCGATCCTGTCCGCCGACTTCTCGCGCCTGGCCGAGCACATCGAGATGGTCGCCTCCGAAGCCGACCTGCTGCATGTCGACGTGATGGACGGACACTTCGTGCCCAACCTCACGATTGGTCCGCCGGTTGTCGCGTCCCTGCGCGCAAGCACCGAGCTTTTCCTCGATTGCCACCTCATGGTCGACAACCCAGGCGTCTTGCTCGCAGGCTTCGCCGACGCGGGTGCCGACCGCTGCATCGTGCACGTGGAGCTCGGTGACCCGCGTCCGCTGTTCGATGAGCTGCGGGAGCGCGGCGTGGGAGTGGGTCTCACCCTGAACCCAGAAACCGCCGTCGACACGGTGTTGCCGTACCTCGCAGAGATCGACCTGCTCTTGATCATGAGCGTGCACCCGGGGTTCGGCGGCCAGAAGTTCATCCCTGAGGCGCTCGACAAGGTGCGTGCCGCCCGCGCGGTAATCGACGAAGGCAACCTCCCGGTCG
>CAMDCC010000164.1 GCA_945889545.1 Bifidobacterium breve
CGTGTCCGTAGGCACGGTCGACGGGTTCCGCGACGAGGACATCGACTACGCGTTGCGGTTGAACCAGGCGGGTGTGCCGACGGAGCTACACGTGTACCCGGGTGCGTGCCACGGCTACCAGATCGCAGCTGGTAGTCCCGTTGCACAGCAGTCCGCGCGCGACAAAGCTGACTGGATTGGTCGGCAGGTCGGAGTCGCGGCTCGCGCCGACGTCTAGACCCGGTCGAGCTCCAGCATCTTGATCGCGTTCCCGCGCAGCACCTTGTAGGTGGTCTCCTCGTCGAGACCGGCGTCGGCGACCATCTTCTCCACGTAGTCCTTGGAGTTCGGCCACGTGGTGTCGGTGTGCGGGTAGTCGGTCTCGAAGCAGATGTTGTCGACCCCCACGCTCTCGAGGTTGTTCAGTCCAACACGGTCGGCGGTGAAGCAACCGAAGATGCGCCCGTAGTAGTAGGTGGACGGCGGCTCCGGGATGATCTCCTTCGAGTGCTGCCAGGCGTCGTGCTGATCCCACACGATGTCGGCACGTTCGAGCGCGTACGGGATCCACCCGATCTGGCCCTCGCTGTACGCGAGCTTGAGCTTTGGGAACTCAATGAGCTTGCCGCTGAACAGCCAGTCGGCCAGCGACGCCATCGAGTTGTTGAACTGGAGCATGCCGGCCGCACCCTCGGGAGCATCGGGAGACGCCTTGGGGTCGGTGGACGACGAGCCGATGTGCATGCACAACGTGACGCCGGTGTCGTTGCACTCCTCGAGCACCGGGTCCCAATGACCGGTGTGGATGCTCGGCAGGTTGAGGCGTGTCGGAAGCTCGCTGAAGCAGATCGCCCGCACACCTCGATCGGCGTTGCGCTTGATCTCCTCGCGTGCGAGCTCGACATCCCACAGCGGGATGAGGCACAGCGGGATGTTGATCCCGTGCGAGGGCTCGCACCATTCCTCAACCATCCAGTCGTTGTATGCCCGGATGCACGCGAGCGAGAGCTCCTTGTCGTTGCCCTCGAAGAAGGTCTGGCCGCAGAACCTCGGGAACGTGGGGAACGGCAGTGAGCCGTCGACCCAGTTGAGCTCGAAGTCCTTCATCCGGGCCTCGCGCTCGTAGCAACCCGGCCGCATGTCGTCGTACGTGACCGCGGTCATGGTCATCACGGTGCGGTCGAACTTCTCGAGGTCTCCGCCCGGTGTGGCGCTCAACGGGATCGCAACGAACTTCTTCTGCACGTAGATCAGACGGTCCTCGTAGTACCACGCGTCGCCCCACTCACCGTCGGGGTCCTCGGTGTTGGTGTACTTCGCGCCCGGGTGGTGCACAAAGGGTGCCCACCTCTTGCGCTCCACGCGCGGCCCGAGCTCCCGGTACTTCTCCGGCAGCCACGTCTGCCACACATGAGCCGGCTCAACGACATGGTCGTCGACGCTGACGATCTTCGGAATCTCCACGTTGTCCCTTTGCAAGTTGTGAGTAGCTGGATCCGGATTCCTTCTTGCCTGATTGCGACTTACCTGATTGCGACTAGGAAGTGCCGTCCCGAAAGACCTCGACGACTTCGCTCAGAGACGCGCGGGCTTCGTCGAAAGTATCAGGGGCGTTCATGAACACGCGAAAGTCGCTCACGCCCGCGGCGACGAGCTGCGGCACGTCGGCCATCGTCCTCTCGGAATCGACGGACTGGTCCTCCTTGTTCCGTTTGACGACGAGGTTGCCGGTGATCTGCAGCGCGTCGGCGTTCCCACCCGCATTGGTGACCGCCTCGCGCATGCGCGGGATGCTCGTACCGAGATCGTCTGCGTCTTCCCCCCACGGGATCCAACCGCTTCCATAGCGGGCAAGGCGGCGAGCGACGCGCTCGTTGACGCGGCCGCTCACCCACAGCGGTACCCCACCCGTCTGGACCGGCTTCGGCATCATGTGGATGCGTTCGAACTGGAGTGACGGCACGTCGAGCGTGGCGCTCTGCGAGGTCCACAGCACCTTGAGGGCCTCGAGCGAGTCGTCGAGCAGTGCACCGCGCTTCGCGAAGTCGAGTCCCGCAGCTTCGTACTCTTCGCGTTGCCAGCCGATCCCGACACCGAGGTCGACCCGACCGCCGGAGAGCACATCGAGCGTCGCCACTGCCTTGGCCAGCACAACCGGCCGGCGGAGCGCGGCCAGCAGGATGTTGGTACCGAGTCGGATGGTGGACGTGACGGCGGCGATGTACGTCAAGAACGTGAGCGGCTCGAGCCAATGTCCGTCGGGGCCAGTTGGCTGGCGCCCACCTTCGGTGCCTCCGAGCTCAGGTCGGCCGTAGGCCTCGAGGTTCTCGCCGAACACCACGTGGTCCGACACAAGGACCCGATCGAATCCCGCCGCTTCGGCCGCACGAGCGCGATCGACCGCGTGCTCCCAGCCGCCCGGATCCTCGGCCGCATAGGTTGGGATGGCGATCGAGAGTGTCGGCTTCGTCATCACTCAGAGCTCCCACGCGTGGTGCTGGATGACATGATCGTGAGATTACGGCTTCCGGCAGTCCCTGCTGCCAGTCGGCGTACGATCGGGGCCGCCCCGAGGGGATCGAACGGAGCAAACGTGTCGGGCACGGCCAACCCATGGGGATCCTTCGCGGTGGGCACCACCGTCGAGCTCCCGTTCACCGTGACCGATGCCGACATGGATGCATTCCTGGCGCTCAGCGGCGACGACAGTGCCAGCCACACCGACCTCGAGTTCTGCCACGCGCACGGGTTGCGTGACCGCGTCGTCTACGGAGGCCTGCTCGTCGCCGTGCTCTCCCGCGTGCTCGGCACCCGCCTCCCCGGTCGCTACGGCCTCTCGAACAGCTGGACGATCAACTTCCACAACCCGCTCTCCACCGACGAGCCCGCAGTCCTGCGCGCCGAGGTGACCCAGGCCTCCGAGAGCATGCGGGTCCTGAAGATCGAATACCACATCACCGCAGGCGACCGCCTGATCGCCGAGGGCACCGCGCTCTCGTCGGTGCTCGACCCGCGCCCCGCCGGTGCCGAGGAGCCCGCGTGATCGCCAGTGGGATTGCCGGAGTGAACGCCAATCCGAATGCCAGTGGGAATGCCAGTGGGAATGCAGGAGTCGCCGCGCCGGCAGTAACAGTCACGATCGACGTCGAGGACTACGACCGCGAGCAGAACCTCCCGCACTTCGAGCGCGCGATGGACGCGCTCCTCGGACTGCTCGACGAGCGCAGCGTCAAGGCAACCGCTTTCATCGTCGGCACGCTGGCGACGTTCCGTCCAAGCCTTGTAGAGCGCATCGCCGGTCTCGGGCACGAGATCGGCGTGCACGGCCACGCGCACCAGACGCTCGACTCATTCGACCCGCAGACCTTCGGCGCTCTCAGCGCCGACGTGCGGCGACGGCTCGAGGACCTCGCGGGCGCGCCAGTCGTGGGCTACCGGGCGCCGCACTTCTCGCTCACGCCGTCGACGTCGTGGGCTCCCGCGGCCCTCCTCGAGGCCGGCTATCAGTATTCGTCGAGCGTGCTCCCGACCCGAGGCCACCATCGGCACGTCGGGTACTCCAAGGCTCCCCGTGGGCCCTTCCGCTGGGGCTGCGGATTGCTCGAGCTCCCCTGCGGGCTGTTCGCCGGCATCCCCGTCGGCGGCGCCTACTTGCGCATCGCGCCCGCCGCGCTGAGTCGGCTCATGGTGCGACGCGCGGCGCGGCGCACACCGTGGGTCTACGTCCACCCCCACGACTTCGCGACGGACGAGCCCTTCGCCGTGATGCCCGAGCACTCCTGGTTCGAGAGCCGCGTGCTGTTCGCGCGACGCAAGGTGATGCTCGATCGCCTCACGGCCGCGTTCGGTGCCAACGCAGCACCGCCGCTGAAGGATCGCCTCGACGAGATCGGTCGCCGAGAGCTGCCGGTGCTCCCCGGCTGACGTCAGCCCGCGTCGAGGTGGCGGACGATGGCCTCCACCGAGTCGAGCTCCGGGAGCAGATCGAGCTCGAGCGTCAGGCCGAACTCGCCTTCGATCGCCATGCAGACCTGGAGATGCCCGAGCGAGTCCCAGTTCTCCACGTCGGCGCTGGTGGTGGACAGATCGATCGAGTCACGTGGCACCCGCAGCTCGCGGCTGACGATGTCGGCAACCCGATCGACGAGCTGGTCGTTCATGCTCCATCCTTCATGCGAGGTCCTTCCGGAAGATCATCCCGCTGCCATCTCCGGAACCTTCTCCGGCACCTTCTCCGGAAGCACCGCTCGTGTGCCAATCGTGCTCGGCGAGGAACGCCGAGACGAACCCGTTCCGCTCGGTGCGCACGTAGGTACACGTCAGCGCGGGAAGCCCACGCGCGGTGGCGAGACGCTCCACCTCGTCGAGCAGCGCCACCTCGACGTTCCGCCCGATCACCCGGCAACTGAGCAGGAAGGCGGTCACTTCAGCCCCCTGGGTGTCGAGGATGGCCACGCCGACCACGCCTTCGTCGCCAAACCGGTCCTCGTAGCGCACGGTCACCACCGCGTAGCGGTCGTCGCTGATCATGTCGGCGATCTCGTGGGGCGCGAAGCGCCGGACGGTGAGGTTGAACTGGTTGGTCTTCTGCGTCATCTGCGCGGTCCGCTCGGTGAGCAGCTCGTCGTCGACGGCGAACGTCAACCGAATGTCGAGTCGCTCGAGGAAGCTGGCGAGGTCGAACTCGCTGGCTTGCACGTGCGCGCGCTCGCGCTGGGCGCGGTACTGGTCGGTCTTGCCCCGATCAGACTCCAGGATTCGAAGCTTCGGGAAGTACGCAAACGCGACGTCACGCACGAACCACCCGGGCAACAGCTCGGGCCGGGTGGGAACGTCGGGCACGGCAACCTCGGGCAGCGCTTCGGCGATCAGCATCCGCTCTACGGGGTTGTCGTCGAGGAACACAAAGCTGTCGAGGCCGAGGGAGAGCTCCGCGGCGAGCGACGCGATGCTTGTGGCCTTGTCGTCCCAACCGACCCGCCACGCCGCCACGTGGTCGGGGCGCACGAGCATCATCGGGTGGTCGGCGAACACGCGCTCGACCTCGGCTGGCTCGTTCTTGGACGCCACTGCGAGCAGAACACCTGAGTTCTGCAGAGTGACGATCTCGCGTTGGAGATCGCGGTAGCACTTCCCGGCGCCGTCCTCGCCGAGCAGGATCCCGCCCGGCCCGTCTTCGCCAAGGATCCCGCCCCAGAGCGTGCCATCGAGATCGCACACCAACACCTTGCGGGCCTGGTTCAGGTAGGCGGCGAGCAGACCAGTGAGGTGACGCGCGCACTCGTCGAACCACGGCGTCGCGTAGCGGATCCGCCCCGCGTACCAAAACGTTGGCGAGACCAGTCGTTCGAGACCAAGCCGGTCGAAGAGCAGACCCGCGTCGAGCACGGCCACGTTCGGTGTCTGATGGGCGAGCTCGACCAGGCCAAGGTTGAACGCAAGCTCCTCGGCCAATTGGCCGCCCGGCTGCGTCGCCGCGGCGTAGGTCAGCGACGACTCCGCATCGGCACGCACGGTCGTTGCCACCAAGAGCACGTCACGGCGTGCCGTCACAAAGCGCTCGATCGCAGCGAGCACCTCGCGCGCGAGATCGCCCGCGCCGAGCAGCTCAGGACCGTCGAGGAGCAGCACCACCGCGTCCACGTCGTCGGTGTAGGCAGCTGAGGACGGGTCGACGAGCGGCCGCACGATATCGCCGTAGTCACCGAAGTCCACATTGTGCCCGGGCTGGTATCCGGAGAGGCGCTCGCGCAACGGGCTCACATTCACGTTGGAGAGCACCAGGAGCTTCATCGGCCCACGATCAGAAGTTGTCCATGTCGGCCAACGTCACCGAGAGCCTCGGTCGCTCGGTGCCGGCTTGCTCCCCCACCGGTTCCACGAAGAGCGGCATCTGCTGCGGTGAGAACCGCTGTGGGACTCGCAGGAGCGGGAAGCGACGCAGACCGCGAGTCAGGTTGGTGTCGCCGAAGCTGAGGGCGGCGACCACCCCGGCGCGCTCCCGGCGGGCATGGGTGATCACGTCGGCGACGAGCGCGCGCGTCACGCGCTTCCAGCGCGGCCCGGCGGCAATGCAGTCGAGGATCACGCACGCAGGAACCTCGTCGAGATCGGCGATCCGGCACACGGCATAGCCGGCGAACCCGGAGCGGTCGTACGCGTAACGAACCCGGTAGCGCGCGATCGGATCGCTGAGGAACCTCCAGACGTGGAATGCGTGATCACGGTCACCGATCCACGCGTCGTCGCGGTACAGCGAGTTCGTCAGTGTACCCAGCTCGTCGGCCGACGGGACGTCCTCGGTGAGTCGCACCGAAGGCGTCGGCCACAGCACCGCACGCAGCGCGAGACGCCCAACGCCTCCAGCCGCGGTCGCGAGCCAGCGGACAATCGCGGAGCGGCGTCCGTGGAGCAACCGTTCTGGCCGCAGCGGCAGCCCGGTGAGTTGCAGCGCGCCGACCGGCTCAAACCCGAGCACCCGCTGGTAGAGCGGCGCGCTCGTGTCGTTGGGCACCACGAACACGAAGTCCGCGGCCGGGTGGTCGCGAACCTGGCGCATGAGCTGTACGAACGCGCCCAACGATCGACGTCGGGCATCAATCAGTAGCTCCACGAGGAACAATGCGCGCCGATCCCCCGCGCCGGAACGGAACCGGCGAGGCCAGTACGCGATCCGCCCGAAGGCGGGACCACCGGGCTCGCGGACGGTGTCGACGAAGGACTCGCCCGCCGGCCCCTGGAGGTACTGCCACCGCAGGTGGTCGACGTTCGCACCGGGCACACCGGGTCCGTACTCGACCTTGCAGAGCGCCGCGTGCTCGGGCAGCGTCGCCTCCGTGATCGTCGAGCGGATCGCGGAGGAAGTCCGGTCGCTCACGGCCCTACTCCGCGGACGTCGTGACGGAACCAACCGGCTCGGGATCGGACGACGGATCCTTCCTGTCACCTCGAGCGCGACGGTGATCCCAGCAGCGCGTGAG
>CAMDCC010000165.1 GCA_945889545.1 Bifidobacterium breve
GTCATCGTCGGCGTCGGCCTCTCCGAATATCCGGTCGCGCCCGACCTCGACGGCGTGCAGCACCACGTGCTCGCAGCGCAGCGGGCCATCACCGATGCCGGGATCGAGAAGTCGAGCATCGACGGCTATGTGAACGCCGGTGGCGGTGGCGGGATGATGGTCGACGACGCCGTGACGATGGCCGAGTACCTCCGCATCGACCACAAGTACATCGACGGCACGATGACGGGCGGCTCTTCGTTCGAGTTCCACGTGCAGCACCTCGCCGCCGCGATTCGCGACGGCCTCTGCGACACCGCGCTCGTCACGTACGGGTCCGATCAGCTCACACGCATGGGCCGTCGACTCGGCACCGGTGGGTTCCAACGTGCAGGGTCTCGGGTTGCTGGTCCGATCCAGTATGAAGCGGCCTACGGCAACTCACTGGTCGGCAGCTACGCGATGCACGCCATGCGTCACATGCACGAGTTCGGGACCACTTCCGAGCAGCTCGCCGAGATCGCCGTGGGCATCCGCGAGTTCGCCATGCTCAACCCGAAGGCGATGTATCGCGATCCGATGACGGTCGACGACGTTCTCAGCTCACGCATGATCGCCGACCCGTTACACAAGCTCGACTGTTGCGCGATCACCGACGGTGGTGGGGCGTTCGTGATCACGACGGCGGAGCGGGCCAAGGATCTGCCCCAGGATCCGATCTACGTGCTGGGCGCCGCGGGCGCGCAGACGCACTGGAACGTCTCGCAGCAACCCGACTTCACCTCGTCGGCCGGTGCGAAGGCCGCGCCGATCGCGTTCGGTCAGGCGGGCCTCACACACGATGACATCGACATGTTGATGTTCTACGACTCGTTCACGATCACGTGTCTGATCCTGTTGGAGAGCCTTGGGTTCGTGAAACCCGGCGAAGGCGGCCCGTTCGTCGCCGAGGGCAACCTCAAGCGCGGCGGCAAGTGGCCGCTCAACACCGACGGCGGTGGGCTCTCGTCGAACCATCCTGGGATGCGCGGGATCTTCCTCATCATCGAGGCGGTGCGCCAGCTGCGCGGTCAGGGCGGCGAGTCGCAGGTCCCCGACTGCGAGGTGGCGCTCGCCGCAGGCTCGGGCGGCTGGCTGTCGTGCATCGGCGTCGCGATCCTCGGGAGGAACCACCCGTGAGTACGTGCTGGCGAGCGTCCTGCAAGGCGCCGACCGGGTATCCCGGTCGGCGAGTGAGCGCACAATGAGGGCCGAAATCCGCGAGGTCGAGGAGTGGACGAAGCCGCTGCCCCAGCTCGACGGGGTGAGCGCGGAGTATTGGCAGGCGGCGTCCGAGGGTCGGCTGCTCATCCAACAGTGCCCGAAGTGCGGTCACAAGCAGTGGTACCCGCGCGCGCTGTGCACCGCGTGCGCGGCCGATCCCGAGTGGTTGGAGTGCTCCGGTCGCGGTGAGATCCACACGTTCACGATCGTGCGCCAGTACGGCGCGAAGCCGTTCCGCGACGAGCTGCCGTACGTGATCGCGATGGTCGAGCTCGAAGAAGGGCCGATGATCATGGGCGCCGTCACCGACTGCGATCCTGACGCGGTGCGCATCGGCATGGCTGTCGAGGTGTATTTCGTGAAGGCCGCCGACGACGTGGGCATCCCGTACTGGCGCCTGGCCTGAGCCTGCGACCTGACGCGTGCGGCCTGACGCGTCAGCGCGGGCGTGAGCCGTCGCGCGGCGCGATGAACACGATCTCGGCTTCCGCGAGGCGTTCGCCGTCGCACTCGGAGTGCGCCCACACGTAGATCTTGCGGCCGTCGACGCGATCGACGCCGGCCTTGTAGTCGATGCGCTTGTTGAGCGGTGTGGGTCGCAGCATCTTCACCGTGAGCGTTCCGGTGTGACCTGCGATGCCCGAGAGGGTCTGAGCTGATCCCATCAGGTCGTCGAACGCGGCAGCGACGAAGCCACCGTGTACGTGACCGACCGGACCTTCGTAGGCAGGGGAGTACGTGGCCCATCCGACGTAGTGGTCGTCGTGCGGCTCCCATTGCACCGGCGCCGCCAATGGGTTGCTCCGGCCGCTGATCCCGCTGCGTTCGAGGAGCGCGCCGTCGTGACCGCCGACGCGTCCGAGCCCACCCTTCGCGTGCAGGCTTGGCTCGCGCTCCAGGTTTGCGGTGACGTCGTCGACCTGCGCGGTCGCATGTCCGATTGCATCCAGATCGGCTTCGGTCGCATCGATGTGCGCGGTGACCTCGATCAGGCGCTTCACCGCCCGCACGAGCGCGTGCTTGGTGGCGCGCGGTACGTCCTCGACGGGGTCGTGCGAGTCGTAGGTGGCTCGGGGATCGAGTGGCTCGCTCACGACGCGGGCGGGACCGCCGGCATCCCGGGGACTCCGGCGAACTCCCAGCGCTCGGCGCCGCGCCCGGTCATGACCGAATAGATCTGTGCGGTCTCGGTGCCGGCGAGCAGGTTCAGGACCGCGTCAGCGATGTCGTCGCCCCCCATGAGCGGCACGCCTCTGGCTTCGATCGCGTCGCGGCGTCCAGTGGTGTCGAGGAGGGGAGTGTCGACCGCGCCCGGGCAGACCGCGTTGATGGTGATGCCGTGGTCGCGGAGCGGTCGGCCGAGGCTCCGTACCAGCCCGACGACGAAGTGCTTGGTCGCGGCATAGACGGGATCATCGAAGTGCGGTCCAACTCCAGCAAGCGACGACGTCGCGACAATCGCGCCGCCACCGCGTGCCTTCATCGCGGGGATCACCGCCCGGATGCCGAAGAACACACCGTCGGCGTTGACGCCATTGATCCGTCGGTAGTCGGCATCGCTCAGGTCTTCGATCACGACGGGGTACGCCCCCAAGGCGATCCCTGCGTTGAGATGCGCCAGGTCGACACCGCCGTGGTCGCGCTCGGTGTCGGCGACGACTCGGGCCCAGGCATCGGGGTCGCCGACATCGAGGTGGACGAACGTGCCACCGATCTCGGCCGCTACCGCCGTGCCGGCATCGTCGGCGACATCGGCGACCACCACGTGCGCGCCTTCGGCCGCGAGGCGCCGAGCCGTCGCGGCACCGATGCCCGATCCGCCGCCGGTGACGATCGCAACCTTGCCGTCGAAGCGCGGCGCGCTCATCGTGATGGCCTGTTCCGTGAGAGGTGTGCGCCGTTGTCGGAGAGTACGAGCTGACCGGTCACGCCGCGCCCGAGATCGGATGCGAGCGCGACGACGAGCCGGGCAAGATCATCGGGTTCGTTCATGCGTCGCAATGGAATCGACTCCACGAGACGCGCAACGTACTCGTCGGAGAGTGCTTCGCGAACGGTAGGTGTGAGCGTGGTGCCCGGCGCGACCGCGTTCACCCGGATGCCGTGCGGGCCGAGCTCGGCGGCGAGTGTCTGGGTGAGGTGGTTGATCGCGGCCTTCGCCGCGCCGTACGCCGCGAGGTCGAGCGCCGGGCGCGTGGTCTCACCGGAGCTCACGTTCACGATGACGCCTGCAGTATGTGAGGCGATCATGGCGCGCGCCTCGGCGCGGCAGCACCACGATGTGACGAAAAGGTTTTGGGTCACCACATCGTGCAGGTAGCCAGCGTCCTGATCGACGAACGCCGCCGGTTCTCGCCCGCCCAGGCTTCCCACGTTGTTGACGGCGATGTCGAGATCCCCAAGCGCGGCGATCGCGTCATCGATGAGGTGCTCCGCGCCGGGCTCGTCGCGCAGATCGACGGCAATCGCATGGGCCTTCCGGCCGGTGGCCGCAACCTCTGCGCATGCGTGCTCGAGCGCGTCGGTGTCCTTGTCGGCCAGCGCAACATCACACCCCGCGTTCGCCAGCCACACCGCGACGGCCCGCCCGATCCCGACCGCCGCGCCAGTCACCAGCGCGCGTTTCCCCTCCAACCCGAGCTCAATCACGCCACGATCCGGTTTCTCGGCACGTTGAAGGAGTCCATGTGTCCTTGAGAGTGCCGAGAAACCTTGGTCATGGCTCGAGGACGACTTTGATGGCGCCGCTGGCGCGGTCGGCGGCGACGCGGAACGCTTCGGCGGCATCGTCGAGTGGGAAGCGGTGCGTGATGAGGGTGGACGCGATCTCGGGATCGGCCGCAAGCAGCGCAGCGGCGTCGTCGAGGTCATGCCCGCCGTCGTGCGCGCAGGTGCAGTACGACCACTGGAATGCGAGCTCCTTCATCAATGCCGGAAGTCCGGGAATAGCAACTGGCTCCCAATGCGTGCTGAGGAACACGATCATGCCGTTCGGTCGGCACAGGTCGGCCGCGGTTGCAAGCGCACTCTCGGTTCCGGCGGCTTCGAACACGACGTCGTACTCGCCCGCGGCGGCGCGCGCGCCGAGTCGCTCACCCGCGGCGATCTGCGCGTCGTGGCGCGCCACGATCCCGACCTCGCTAGCGACCGGGCTCGCCGCCGCGACCGCAGCGAGGCCGATCGCCCCCGCGCCGACCACCGCCACTCGTTCACCGCCGCCCATGCGCGAGAGGCGGACGCCGTGCACCGCGACTCCGAGCGGCTCGACGAGGCATGCATCCTCGATGCGCAAGCTCTCGGGCAACGGTACGAGCCGGTGATCTGACGCGGCGACGGCGTTGGCGAAGCCGCCGTGCGCGCCAACACCGAGCAAGCGATCGAATCCGTTTCGGCACAGATGGGTCGCGCCCCGAGCGCATTGATCACAAGTTCCGCACCCACTGGTGGGATCGACGGCGACACGAGTGCCGTCGTCAAGCACTCCTGCGAGCTCATGCCCGAGCGTGAACGGGAGGGGACCCATGGCCAACATGTGCAGGTCGCTCCCGCAGATGCTCCCGGCGCGCACGCGCACGATCGGGCCGTCGCCGTCCGGCTCCGGTACGTCGAGTACTTCGATCCCGTGTTCGGTGTGGCGTACGGCCCGCATCACGCGCCTCCTGTCACGGCGGCGAGCGTACTGCGATGCCCCAGACCTGATCGGGCGCACGCAGTCGGGGTGCTTGCTACGGTCGCTTGCTGTGAGTGCGATCTCGGCTGGGCAGCGCACGTCGTGGGATGTAAACGGCTACTTCATCCTCGAAGGGTTTGCCGACGCGGCCACATGCGACGCAATGTTGGCGCGCGCGGCCGAGTTGTGCCGGAAGAACGCGGCCGGCGAATCGATCGGGCACTCGCTCGTCGATCCCGAACGCAACCCGTGGCCCGATGCGGTCAATCCCGAGGATCGCGTCTCGAAGATCTTCATCCTCCACGACTGGGATCCTGTCTTCGGCCCCTTCGCATGCGACGAGCGGTTGCTCGACGTCATCTGTGACCTGCTCGGTCCCGACGTCGATTGCTTCCTCTCGCAGTTCATCTTCAAGAACCCGGGTGCGATCGGCCAGCCGTGGCATCAGGACTCGCTGTACTTCCCGTTCGAACCCGATCATCAGGTCGGGATCTGGGTCGCGGTTACCGATGCCACACCGGTCAATGGCCCGCTGTCGGTGCTACCCGGCTCGCACTGCGAGCCGGTGCATGAGCACGTCGGCGACCAGCGACCCGACGCCAACCTCGGCTACACCGAGATCGTCGACATGGACTTCAGCAGTGCGCAACAGGTGTTGATGAACGCGGGCGACGTGCTCGTGTTCGACAGCCATCTCATGCACCGTTCCACCGACAACGAGTCCGACGGAGCGCGCGCGGCGATGGTGTACCACTACGCCGTGGCCGGAACGATCGATCGCACGTACGAACGACTGCGCGAGCAGAGCGACGCGATGGGCGCGATGCCCGACGACATCAAGGAGTCGGCCGCCGCGGGTGAGCAAGAGTCGCCGTACCACTGGATGCCAGTCCGACGAGCGGGGAGCAGCGTGAAGTGACGACCGTTCGAGCAGGGGTGTTCACCGGCGACGGGAAGTGGGAGGTGCGCGAGCTCGCCGCACCCGAACCGCCGCCGGGCGGTGCCGTGTTGCGCGTCGAGGCGGTCGGCCTCTGCGGGAGCGACCTCGCCCAGATGCAGGGACCGATCGGTGTGCCCGGCGAGAAGTTCCCTGTAGTCCCTGGTCATGAGACCGTCGGTCGCATCGAGGCGATCACCGCCGAGGCTGCGAAGTCGTGGCGCCTCGCCGAGGGCGACCGGGTGAGCGTGGACGAGATCCTTCGCTGCGGTGAGTGTGCGGCGTGTCGGGCCGGCGATCCGGAGTGCACTGCCATGCAGGTGTACGGGTACACGCTCGGCATCGACGACGGTTCCGGGCTCTGGGGTGGATACGGCGAGCGCATGGCGTTGCTTCCGCGCACGAACCTGCATCGATTGCCCGACAACGTGCCCGCTGAAGAGCTCACGATGTTCGAGCCGTTGGCGAACGCAGTCCATTGGGCGAGTCGTGCAGGGGTGCAGCTCGGCGACACCGTCGTGGTGCAAGGACCCGGGCATCAAGGTCTGGCGTGCTTGATCGCGGCGAAGGCCGCGGGTGCCGCGCAGGTGATCGTGACCGGCACGAGCGCCGACGCGCAGCGATTCGCGGCGGCAACGGCACTTGGAGCCGACGCGACGATCGACGTCGAGAACGAGGATCCGATTGCACGCGTCGGTGAGCTCACAGGTGGACGGATGGCGGATGTGGTGATGGACATCGCAGCCGTGGCGACGGCCACCATCCCGCTCGCTGTGCAGCTCGTGCGCAACCGCGGCACGATCCTGCTCGCCGGCCTGAAGCACTTCCAACCCGTCGACGGGCTCATCACCGATCTCATCGTGCTGCGCCAGCTCACGCTCGTTGGTGGCGCGGGCTACACGCCTGCTTCGATGCGTACCGCCGTCGACCTGCTGGTGTCAGATCGGTTCAACCGGGCCGCACTCGTCGGTGACGTGGTCACCCTCGACACCCTCGACGAGGGCATGGCCCTCCTCGCAAGGAGCACCCCCGGCCGCGACTCCGTCCACGTGAGCCTGAAACACACGGCCTAGAGCGGGTTTTGGGGGG
>CAMDCC010000166.1 GCA_945889545.1 Bifidobacterium breve
CGACGGCCCGGATGGCCGGACCATCACCGGGGCGACGGCCGCGACGCTTGAGTGGGAAGTGCTTGGTGATCCCCTCGGCGCGCAGGACGTCGGTAGTTGTAGGTGCTCCCGGTGTCACCGCGTGTGCGCTCATTCGGCACCTCGCAACGACAGCTCGTCGGCCCTGACACAACGGACCAGCGATCTTGGGGCAGGCGAGCCGGCACTCTCCGTGAGCATGACGGGTGCCGCGCGGCAGGCATCGGTCGCGTGGTCGCAGCGAGCCTCGAACCGGCAGCCCGCGGGCAGCTGGTGCGGGAGTGGCACCTGACCGCGGATGACGGCCAGGCGCTCGTCGAGTCGACCGACTTGGGGCATCGCACCGAGCAACCCCGCGGTGTAGGGATGCTGCGGGCGCTCGAAGAGATCGTGCACCGCCGCCTCTTCGACGATCTGGCCTGCGTACATCACCGCAACTCGGTCGCACAGGTCGGCGATCACGCCGAGGTCGTGGGTCACGAAGAGCACTGCCATCCCGAGCTCGCGTTGCAGTGATCGGAGCAGGTCGAGGATCTGGGCTTGGATGGTCACGTCGAGCGCGGTCGTCGGCTCATCCGCGATCAGCAACTTCGGCTCGTTGGCCAGCGCGATCGCGATCATCACTCGTTGGCGCAGTCCGCCGGAGAGCTGGTGGGGATATTGGCCGAGCCGGGACTCGGGCGCTGGGATCCCGACCATCTCCAGCAGCTCGAGTGACCGCGCGCGGGCTTGCCCGCGGTTCACCTTCGAGTGGATGGTCTGGGCCTCGGCCAACAAGCTCCCGACGGTGAAGGTGGGATCGAGGCTCGTCATCGGATCCTGGAAGACCATGCTGATCCGGGCGCCGCGGATCTCGCGCATCTGCTTGAACGACAGATCGAGCAGGTCTTGACCCTCGAACCAGATCGAACCCTCGACGATCCGTCCCGGGGGAGAGGGCACCAAGCGCATGACCGAGAGCGATGTGACCGTCTTTCCCGAACCGCTCTCACCGACGAGGCCGACGGTCTCACCAGGGCGGATCGCAAGCGAGACATCGTCAACAACCCGAGCCGCCCCTCGGTCAGAGACGAACTCCACGGAGAGGTGCTCGATGCTCAGGAGTGCGTCTTCGCGTCCACCGGGGCGGTGAGTTGGAGGCGTGGGGACGGTAGCGAGATACGCGGCGCGCTCCACCGTCGTGAGTCCGCGCCGTTCGGTGCGAGGCATCCGGCCCGTGCGGCCGCTTCCGAGCACATCGCGCAGGCCCTCGCCGACCACGGTGAAGGCGAGGATGGTGATCGCGATGGTGATGCCCGGTACGAGGAGCTGCCACGGCGCGACGAAGAGCACCCGTTCCGATGCCTGTTGCAGCATGCTCCCCCAGCTCGCCTCCGGGGGCCGGGGGCCGAGCCCGAGGTAGGCCAGTCCGGCTTCCGCGACGAGGGCGCCCGCGATTCCGAAGGTTACGGCGATCAGCAGCGGCGATCGGACGTTCGGCAGGATCCGATGGCTGAGGATGCGGCGAGTTCGACTCCCTGCGGCTTGCGACGCCTCGACGAACGGCTCTTCGCGAATCGCCAGCGTGGATCCCCGCACGAGGCGCGTGAACCCGAAGATGAATACGATCGAGAGCGCGATGGCCACGGTCACGGCGCCCGGCTCGCGGACCCCGGCGACCGCTAGGGCGAGCACTAGGGGCGGGATGCTCAATCCAACGTCGTTGACGCGCATCAAGATGCCGTCGGTCCGCCCGCCGAAGTACCCGGAGATCAGTCCCACCACGAGGGCCACGGCCATCGCTATCGCCACCACGGAGAGGCACACGCCGAGCGAGATGCGCGCGCCGTAGATCAACCGGCTCAAGAAGTCGCGCCCGAGGTCGTCGGTACCGAGCAGATGGCTCCACGACGGAGGCGAGAGGCGAATCGGGGTGTTCTGATCGATCGGGTCGTACGGCGACACGAGCGGGGCGAAGATCGCTGCGAGCGAGAGCAGCGTGAGGTAGATCATCGCAATCAGCGTTCCGCGCCGACGCATCAGTTGGCGGAACACCGCCTCCCGGTGGGGAACGCCGGTCAGCTCGACCGCAGATTCGACTCCGGTGAGGAGCCCCACTTCGTTGGTGCCGTCGATGCTCATCCGGTCACCCGCACCTTCGGGTTGAGCAGTGCGTACAGGATGTCGACGATGAGGCTCATCGTGATCGCGACGATCACCAGCACCACCGCGCACCCCTGGATCGTGGGCGCGTCGCCGGAGACGATCGCGGCGATCAGGCTCTGCCCGACGCCTGGGATCACGAAGATCTGCTCGATGATCACCGCGCCGCCGACCAACGCGGCGACCTGGAGACCGAGGATCGTGATTGCCGGGATCGACGCGTTCTTGAGCCCGTGCCGGCCGACCACGCGCCGCGTCCCGCCGCCGATCGCCCACGATGTCCGGATGTGGTTGGTGTCGAGCTCATCGACGAGCGCGCCACGCAGCTGGCGGGTTACCGCCGCGCCGATGCCCACGGCAAGTGCGACCGCGGGGAGCACGATGAAACGGAGCCACTGGAGTGGATCCTCACCCAACCGCACATAGCCCTGAGGTGGGAGCCATCCCAACTCCACTGCGAACAACCCCTTGAGAAACGGCGCAAGCACAAAGCCCGGGACGGCGATGGCCAGCGAGGCAAACACACGCGCACCTCGGTCGACGGCGCCATTGGGTCTGAGGCCACTGAGGATTCCTAGCGGCACCGCGAACAAGAGCGCGAACAGTGTCGCGATGCCGATGAGCCCCAAGGTTACGGGGACGCGGCTCGCCAGCTCGTCGGCCACCGTCGTCGCGCAGGGGCGTTCGGGGACGCAGCGGGTGTACGACTGCCCAAGATCGCCCTGCACCGCATCCTTCAACCACCGCCAGTACTGCGACAGGACCGGGTCGTCGAGGTGCAGTGCCTTGCGAGCCTCGGCGATCCTCTCGGGAGTCGCCGACAGCGTCCCGCCAGCTGCGGTGACCGCGGGGTCGGTCTGGTCGAGCTTCATGAGCATGAACACGATGAACGTGACGGCCAGCAGTGTCGGGACGATCACGAGCAGGCGACGAACAATGAGTCGAAGCATCAGCGAACCGTGCGGACCGGCACGTTGGCGTAGCCGGCGACGTTGGCCATCTGGACGCGGCGCAGACCCGATTCGTCGACCTCGAGTCGCTTCCAACGGGAAGCCAGCTCTTCGATCGCGATGCGGCTTTCCATTCGAGCAAGCGCGGCACCCAAGCAGCTATGGGCTCCGTGGCCGAGGCCGATGGTGATGCCGGGGTTCCGCTCGATGTCGAACTCGTCAGCGCGGTCGAAGGCGCGTGGGTCACGGGTGGCTGCTCCGGTGATGAGGAGCACGGGGAACCCGGCAGGGACCGTGCCGCCCTCCATCTCGCGCTCTTCCACGCAGAACCGGCCTTGGTACTGCGACGGCGGCAGATACCGGAGGATCTCCTCGATCGCTCGCGGGATCTTCTCGTGGTCGTCCACGATCTTCTGCCACTGATCGGGGTGCTGCCAGAAGAGCATGACCGCGTTGCCCACGAGCTTGGTGACGGTCTCGGCCCCCGCGCCACCGAGCAGCGTCAGGAACCCCGTGATCTCGGCGTCGTCGAGGCCCGTCTCCACGTCGTCACCGCGGTCGACGGTGACTTGCGTGAGGCGCGAGAGCATGTCGCCGCCGGGGTTCTTGCGCTTCTCCACCGTCAGCTCGTAGAAGTACCCGGCCGATTCGAGGACCGCGACCTCGTTCTCGTGGCTTGGCGCGATCTGGCCCGCCTCCCGGCGCAGGCTGGCGTCGAGCCAGTGGCGGATCTGCTGACGCTCGCCGTCGGGCACGCCCAGCATGCGCGCGATCACCTCGATGGGGAACGGCGCGGCGAAGTCGGCCACCGCGTCGAACTCCGGCGCGTCGTTCACCGGGTCGAGAAAGCTTCGGATCACCTCGCGGATCATCGGTTCGAGTGCCGTGACCGCTTTCGGCGTGAACACCCGACTCACGAGAGCGCGGAAGCGGTCGTGCTCCGGAGGGTCCATCATGATGAGGCTTCGGAACCCCTTGACCTCCTCGGGATCCATCGAGAGCGTGAACAGCTCGATGCCGTGCGCGCTCGAGAAGCCCTCCCAGTCGCGGTGCGCGGCCAACACGTCGGCGAAGCGCGACAGCGCGTAGAACCCGTACTGCTCGCTGAAGTAGACGGGTGCTTCGTCGCGGAGGCGACGGTACATCTCAGTGGAATCGTTGAAGAACTCCTCCGAGAACGGATCGAACTCGACGGGGGTGGAGATGTCGGTCATCAGCCCGCCTCGATGGCCGGTCTCGGGGCGACGGTCACCGAGGGTATCGAGAGGCTCGCGCCCGCGCGCAGCACCGCGTCGACGACCGAGAGCAAGTGGTCCATCTCGATCAACGAACCGCTGATCAGGCCGCGTGTGACCCAGACCGGCGCGATCTCGGCTGTGAGCGCAGGATCCCAACCCTCGTTGAAATGAGATTGGGCATCGCCTTCGCCGCCGGCACAATCGCCGACGACGAGACGGGTGAAGCCGATGCCGGGGTGCTCGACCCGCCACGCTTCCACGAGCTTGTCGAGCGCCGCCTTGCTGACGATGTACGCCCCGAGCCCGGGCCAGGGTGGCGTGAGCGATGCGCTGACCGACGACAAGAAGGCAACCACGCCCGCGGTCTTCGTGAGGTGGGGGACCGCCGCCGCGGTGATCCGCGCGGCGCCGGTGACGTTCGTGTCGAACACTCGCCGCCACGTGTCGGTGTCGGTGTCGACGAGGCGCGCGAGCGGACCGATGGCTGGTGCATACACGAGCGCGTCGATCCCGCCGAGCTTCGCCGCCGCGTCGTCGATCGCCGACCGACATGAGTGCTCGTCGGTGACGTCGCACACGATCGCCAGCGTTCCGGGTCCGGCCTCGGCGGCAGCATCGTCGAGCTTCTCTTGGCGGCGAGCGAGCAGCGCCACGTTCGCGCCGCGTTGGGCGAGCCCAATCCCGATGCAGCGCCCGAGCCCGCCCGACGCCCCCACGACCACTGTCCGCACGTCCGACCCCTCCCCCCGAAGCAGGCCCCCGAAGCAGGCCCCCGAAGCAGTGACGCAGATGTTAGATAACCTCCCGGGCGTTCGCAGCACCGGCCAGGGAGGGGATCGCTCGAGCTGGACGATGCCACGTTCAGATGCTCCAGACCACGGTCGAAGCCAAGGACGCTGTGCGCACCTATAGAGGGGATGCGCGTCACCACTGAAATCTCTCCAGGAGGGGTGGACATGACCACCACGACGGACAGCGACGTCTACTACGACCCCTACGACATCGGGATCGACGCCGATCCGTATCCGGTTTTCCGGCGACTCCGCGAGGAGGCGCCGCTGTACCACAACGACACCCACGACTTCTACGCGCTCAGCCGCTTCGAGGACGTCCAACGGGGTCTCGTCGACGCGGACACGTACATCTCGAGCCGCGGCGCCATCCTCGAGCTCATCAAGGCCGACATGGAGATGCCGCCGGGAACGCTCATCTTCGAGGACCCGCCCGTCCACACCGTGCATCGCGGGTTGCTGTCGCGTGTGTTCACACCGAAGAAGATGAACGCACTCGAGCCCCAGATCCGCGAGCTCTGTGCCCGGAGCCTCGACCCGCTCGTGGGGAGCGGAGGGTTCGACTTCGTGCGCGACCTGGGGGCGCAGATGCCGATGCGGGTGATCGGCATGTTGTTGGGGATCCCCGAGGAGGACCAGGAAGCGGTCCGCGACCGGGTCGACGCTGATCTCCGAACTGAGCCGGGAAAGCCCATGCAGGCCGAGATCCCGACCGGCGAGGCGTTCGGTGACTACATCGACTGGCGCGCGCAGCATCCGTCCGACGACTTGATGACGGAACTGCTCAACGCCGAGTTCGAGGACGAGACCGGCGCGACGCGTCGACTCACGCGTGAGGAGATCCTCATGTACGTGAACGTGGTGGCCGGGGCCGGGAATGAGACGACGAGCCGCCTCATCGGCTGGACCGGCAAGGTGCTCGGCGATCATCCCGACCAACGCCGAGAGCTCGTGAAGGACCGCTCCTTGATCCCGAACGCAATCGAGGAGCTCCTCCGCTTCGAGCCGCCCGCTCCTCATGTTGCGCGGTACGTGGCCCGCGACGTCGAGCACTACGGCCAGGCAGTGCCTGCGGGCAACGTGATGATCTTCCTCGTCGGCGCGGCCAACCGCGATGATCGTCGCTTTCCTGACGGCGACCGTTTCGACATCCATCGCAACGTCGGCCAGAGCATGACCTTCGGGTACGGAGTGCACTTCTGCCTCGGTGCCGCGTTGGCCCGGCTCGAAGGTCGCATCGCGCTCGACGAGGTCTTGCAGCGGTTTCCGGAGTGGGACGTCGACCTGGCCAACGCCCGGCTCGCACCCACATCTACCGTTCGGGGCTGGGAAGCCCTGCCGGTCACGCTCCCATGAGTGAGGTGATCGAGCAATTCCAGATTCGGGTCGACGACGAGGTTCTCGAGGATCTGCGCAGCCGGCTGGCCCAGACCCGCTTCCCGGATCAGATCGAGGGCACGGGCTGGGAGTACGGGATCCCGATCGACTACTTGCGTGAGCTGGTCGAGTACTGGCTCGACACGTACGACTGGCGTGCGCAGGAAGCACGGCTCAACGAGCTCGAGCACCTCCGCACAACGATCGACGGTCACTCGATTCACTGCATCCATTCGCGCTCACCGCATGAGAACGCGCTTCCGCTGCTCATGACGCACGGCTGGCCGGGTTCGGTCGTCGAGTTCCTCGACGTCATCCCACGGCTCACTCATCCGGAGGATCACGGGGGCAGCGGTGCTGACGCGTTCCACGTGATCGCGCCGTCGCTCCCCGGATACGGGTTCTCCGA
>CAMDCC010000167.1 GCA_945889545.1 Bifidobacterium breve
GCCGCGCAGGTGGGCGTCGTACGGCACAGAGAAGACCACCTCGAACACGTCATCACCAACCGGGCGTATCGAATGCACAGTGGCCTCGTCGATGGTCGTGTAAGCAAGGTCCGCTGCCACGGCGTCAGCGAGGCTGAGCTGACCAGATCGACGTTGTCACAGCCTGAGATCCTACGTAGCGCAGAATCCGTGTCGGAGGGGGGACTTGAACCCCCACGCCCTTGCGGGCACTAGCCCCTCAAGCTAGCGCGTCTGCCGATTCCGCCACTCCGACGTTGGAACGTTGCAGTGTATCGGGCCGGGTACCGTGAACTTCGCGACCAGGGAGCCGAATGTCTGCGGCACGACACGAGTGGTTGAGCATCGTCATCCCGATGCTCAACGAGGAAGAGGGGCTACCGGCGCTTGTCGACGCTGTCCATGACGCGGGCGGGCTGCTCACGCGGGGCGGCGTCATCAAGGACTATGAGCTCGTGCTCGTCAACGATGCGTCAACCGATCGCACTGGTCGACTCGCCGACGATTTCGCCACCACCGATGAGCGCGTGACCGTCGTACACCACGCCAGCAACCGCGGCCTCGGCGCGGCAATTCGATCAGGGCTCGCGAAAGCTGCTGGCGACGTCGTGCTGTACACCGATGCCGACCTCCCCATCGATCTCCACGAGATCCGGCGCATGCTCGATGTCCTCGACACCGAGGGCACAGATGTGGTCAGCGCGTACCGCCTCGGTCGCGGCGAAGGCCTCCGCCGCAACGCGCTCTCGGGCGTTTACAACGTGCTCGTGCGACTCACGACCGGGTTGAAGGTCCGTGACGTCAATTTCGCCGCGAAACTCTTCCGACGGAACGTCATCGACCACCTGGATCTGCACAGCGAGGGCTCGTTCATCGACGCGGAGATGCTCGCCTCCGCGCGTCGGTTGGGCTTTCGCATCAGCCAGATCGGCCTCGAGTATCACCCGCGGGTCAGGGGCACATCCACGCTGTCGTCGTGGCACACCATCAAGGGCATCCTCCGCGAGATGCGTGCCCTCGCACCCGGGATCCGCAACCTCCGGCCGCTCAACCCCAAGCCTCACGCCGACGGAGGCGCGACCTCCGCGAAGTGACACGCGCTTGGGTGGCCCTGGCCCCGGTCGACGAGCTCGGGCTCCTCGACCGCACAGATGTCTTGCGCCTTCCAGCACCGGGTGCGAAAGCGGCATCCACTGGGTGGATCGACCGGGCTCGGCAGATCGCCCTGGAGCACGATGCGCCGGCGTGCCCGCTCCAGACGAGGATCGGGCTCCGGGACGGCTGAGAGCAAGGCCTGGGTGTACGGATGGGCGGCACGCAGGTAGATGTCGTCCGAGCCGCCGATCTCCACGATCTTCCCGAGGTACATCACCGCGATCCGGTTCGAGATGTGCCGGACGACTGCGAGGTCATGGGCAATGAACAAGAACGCGAGTGACAACCGGTCCTGTAACTCGGACAACAGGTTGAGTACCTGCGCCTGGATCGATACATCGAGCGCCGACACCGGTTCGTCGAGCACCACGACGTCGGGCTCGAGCGCGAGCGCACGCGCGATGCCGATGCGCTGGCGTTGACCGCCGGAGAACTCGTGCGGAAAGCGATGCGCATACCCGGGATCGAGCCCCACCATCTGCAGGAGCTCGGGTACCCGATCCTTGGCTTCCGATCGTCTCCGTTGCACCTGGAGGGGCTCGGCGAGGATGTCGAAGATTCGCATCCGCGGGTTCAGTGAGGCGCACGGGTCCTGGAACACGATCTGCACGCGTCGGCGCAAAGCGCGCAGATCTTCACCGCGTAGAGCGTGCAGGTCGTTGCCGTCGAACCGAATGGTGCCGGCGGTCGGCTCCAAGAGGCGAAGCACGAGGCGGCCAATCGTCGACTTGCCGCATCCCGACTCCCCGACCAAGCCAAGTGTCTCGCGGCGGTCGAGCGCGAAGCTCACATCGTCCACCGCGTGGACGACGCCTTCGCCCCCGCCGAAGTACCCATTGCTCACGGGAAAGTGCTTGACCAAACCCGCCACTTCCAACACCGGTGTGGTCATGCGGGTTGCTCACTTCGCAGACCGGGGAGCTCTTCGGCGCGAAAGCACGCGGAGCGATGGTCGGCTGCTGCGCCCGCCACGCGAAGCTCTGGCTGCTCCGACCGACAGCGATCAATCGCGAAGGCACACCTCGGCGCAAGCGCACAGCCCACCGAGAGCGAATACAGGCCCGGCGGTGAGCCCGGAATCGTGCGCAGCGGCTCGCCGCGCTTGTCGTCGAGGCGTGGAAGGGAGCCGAGCAGGCCAATCGTGTACGGGTGACGGGGGTCATAGAAGAGGTCATCGAGCGTCGCCTCTTCGACGATTCGACCCGCGTACATCACGACAACACGATCTGCGAGGCCCGCGACGATGCCGAGATCGTGGGTGATGAGCAACATCGCCGCGTCGGTCTCTCGCTGAGCGGCCTGTAGCACCTCGAGGACCTGCGCCTGGATCGTGACGTCGAGCGCGGTGGTGGGCTCGTCGGCGATCAGGAGCTTCGGTACATTCGCGATCGCCATCGCGATCATCGCTCGCTGACGCATGCCGCCCGAGAACTGGTGTGGGTAGTCGCGGGCCCGTGTGCTCGCCTGCGGAATGCCCACCAATGCGAGCAGCTCCGCAGCGCGCTCGCGTGCGGCGGCCTTGCTGGTGTCGGAATGGGCTCGGATCGCTTCCGCGATCTGATCGCCAACCCGAAACGCGGGATTGAGCGACGACAGCGGATCTTGGAAGATCATCGCCAGGTCTCCCCCACGGAGTCCTCGGTATTCCTTGTCCGTCAGCGTGCGAAGGTCGCGCCCGGCGAACGACACCGCACCGTTCGTAATCCGCCCCGGCTTGGTGACGAGGCCCATGATGGACAGCGCAGTGACGCTCTTGCCCGAGCCGGATTCCCCGACCACGGCCAGCGTCTCGCGCATCCCGACGACCAACGACACGCCGTTGACCGCGTGCACGATGCCGTCCTCGGTCTTGAACTCGACCTCGAGCCCCTCGACCTCGAGCAGCGCGGGCGCCGGAGGAGTGTGCGTCATCGGACCGCCCGCGGATCGAGGGCGTCACGCAACCCATCACCGATGAAGTTCACGCACAGCACGATGAGGAAGAGGATGAGACCGGGGAAGATGACCAGGTAGGCCAGGTCGGTACCCACCGTGCCCTCAGCATCGGCGATGAGGTTCCCAAGGGAGATCTTCGGGAGTTGGATACCGAGACCGAGGAAGGACAGCGTGGCTTCGGTCAGGATCGCCAACCCAACCTCCAGCGTTCCGAACACCACGATCGGCCCCACTGCGTTGGGCAGCAGATGGCGCACGATGATGCGCGGACCCGACGCTCCGGCCGCGCGGGCCGCGTCCACAAACTCCTTCTCGCGGAGGGAAAGGAACTCGCCGCGCACGATGCGCGCCATCGGCATCCACCCGAGCACGCTGATCACGATGACCATGCCTGTGACCGTGGTGGCCGGGGGGAAGTCGAAGAGGCCGAAAAACGACGGTTCGGGAGTGCTGGCGAGGATGATCAGGACTGCGAGCGCGGGTAACACCAGGATCAGGTCGGTGAATCTCATCAGCAACGCGTCGATCCAACCGCGGTAGTAGCCGGCGAGCGAACCGATGACCACGCCGATCAGCACCGAAACGATAGCTACACCGAATCCGATCTGCAGCGACTTCTGCAGGCCGACCAGCGAACGGGTGAACATGTCGCGCCCGAGCTTGTCGGTGCCGAAGATGTGATCCCAGGTTGGCTGCTCGCGCGCTTCGCCCAGGATCTCGGGTGTGAGCGGGATCGGGTTGGCCTCGTATGGCGACATCACGTTCACGAAGACGGCCAGGCCAGCCAGCAGCACGAGAACAACGAGCGCAGCTACTGCCACCTTGTGGCCGCGGAACCGACGCGCGACCAGGCGCAGATATGAGCGCACCGGCGCGCCGCTGGCACCAACTTCCGCGAGCGGAGCCAAGTCTTGACTCACGCAACCCGCACCCGAGGATCGAGCACGCCGTAGAGCACGTCGGCAAGCAAGTTGAACAGGATGATGATCGCTCCGGTCACGAACATCCACGGGATCAACACCTGGGTGTCGCCGCTGATGGCTGCATCCAACACCAACGTGCCCATGCCCGGGCGCGAGAAGACTCGTTCGGTGATGATCAAACCGCCAAAGAGCCCGCCGAAATCGAGCGCTACCACGGTCACGAGCGGGCTGATGGAATTTCGCAACCCGTGCTTCCACACGACGCGTCGCTCCGAGAGGCCCTTCGCGCGGGCAGTGCGGATGTAGTCGTTGTGAAGTTCGTCGAGCATCGACGACCGTTGGTACCGACTCCACCCGGCGACGAGCTGCACCGACAAGACGAGAACCGGAAGGGTGAGCTCGCGTGCGTACTCCAATGGACCGCTGCCGACCGGGTTGGGAATCGAATAGAAAATCGGCTCAGTCGTTCCGAGCATATCTTTGAGGCCGCCGGTCAAGTAGTGGATCGTGATCAACCCGAACCAGAACGTCGGCATGGAGATCCCGGCGAAGGCGAGCCCGGTGAACAGCGAGTCGCCCTTTGAGTACGGCTTGCGCGCGGAGTACCCACCAATGGCTACCGCCAGCCCAACCGAGACAAGCACACCCCAAAACGCGAGCTGCGACGACTCCCAGAGGTCGTCACCGACCGACTCGGCGACTGAACGGTCAGTCCGCTGGCTGTTCCCCCAGTCGCCTTGCAGAAAGTCGCCCATGAAGCGGAAGTACTGCTCCGGCAACGACTCGTTGAGCCCCAGGAACTCACGCTGCTCTTGCATGCACGCGGCCTTGCTTCGCGAGTAACGGCAGCGTGCCTCGGCAGGATCCGGCCCGAACGCGCGCACGAGCACGAAGATGAGGGCGGACGCGACGAGCAGCACCAAGGCCGACGCAACAAGGCGTCGACCGATATACCTCAGCACGAGGGGCCGCCCTGCAACGCGGCGGGACTCGGTGCGCGCATCGCACCGAGCCCTGAGACCGCTACAGCAGGACCCACTCGTTCATCGTGAAGAACGGACCCATCACCGTGTTGTCCTCCAACCGACCGCCGATGCGGGTGGAGTCGTAGATGAACATCGTCGGCGATTGGAACAATGGGATCCCTACAACGTAGGTCGCGAGCGCGTCCTGGCCCCTCTTTGCTGCCTCGATGCGGACCGCGTCATCAAGCGTCACGTCGACCGCGGACCAGGTCTCATCGATCGTCGGGTCGTCGGATCGAGTCCAGTTCTGGCCAGCAAACTTGTTGGACTTGGTCGGGATGTTGCCCGAGCAGAACAGCAGGCACAGCCCGGGGTCAGGAGTGCCGACCGACGCATAGAGGGCCACCTGGTACTTGCCAGATGGCAGCCGCGCCCCGAAGTACACGTCGGCGCTCAGATTCTTGAACGTCATGTCGAACCCGGCTTCGATGAGCTGGCTCTGCCAGAGCTGCTCCGTGAGCTCACGCTGCGCGTTGCCCGTCGTGCTGTTGAGGACGAACGACGCGGTGCGACCATCCTTCTCCCAGATCCCGTCGCCGTTCTTCTCCCAGCCGTCGCCGGTCATGAGCTCGTCGACCATGTCGAGATCGCGTCGGTACCGCTCGAACGCCGGCTCGAAGAACGTCGCAAACGTCGGCACGATGAAGCTGTCGAGCACCCGTCCCTCGTTGATCGCGGGCACGAGGATGGCTTCGACGATGGCCTCCCGATCGGTGGCATAAGCGATCGCCTGTCGGACCGCCTGGCTGTCGAGCGGGAACTTGCTTGCGTTGATCCAGAATGCTTCGAACTGGTTCCCGAAGCTGAGCTCGTACTCGAGGGTGTCGCTCTCCTCCACGGTGTCCACGGCACCGTCGATCGGCAGCGGGTATGCCGCCACCACCTGGCCCGTCGTCACGGCCTCGAGCTCAGCTGCGCTCTCCGGGATGAACTGGAAGATGACCTTCTGGATCGTGGGCTTGATCCCCCAGAACGACTCGTTCGGCACGAGCGTCAGCGACTTGCCTTTCCTCCAGCCCTCTTTGCCGCCATCAAGCTGCCACGCACCGCCAGAGAAGTCGTACCCGTCTTTCATGATCTTGTGCCGGTTCTTCCCCTCGAGCAGATGGCTCGGGAGCACGAAGTAGAACCCCCCGAAGAGGTCGCGCCAGGCAGCGAACTCTTGGGTGAAGGTGACGACGGCGACCTTCGGATCGGTCGTGTCGATACTCTCGATCTCGACGTAGCCGGTCGCGTCGTAGATGTTCTTGCCGTTGATGATCTGATCCCACGTGTATTCGAAGTCGGCCGACGTGATTGGTGTGCCGTCAGACCAGACCGCTTCCTCCTTGATGCGGTAGGTGACGGTCATCGGTGGGCCAGGATCGAGCGTGGGCATGTCGACCAGGATGTCGCCGGGGATGTAGTTCCCGGCTGAGTCGACGTTGAGGGCCTGTGGCATCGTGAGGCTGCCGAGGGACCAGTTGCCCCACGCCAAGCCGGCGCACACAGAGATCCAGTCCGCACAGTAGAGCTCCTCTTCCGCGGCGATGCGGATCGTGCCCTCGTCGGCCTGCCGCGAACGCGCGGCACCCGCTGGCGACAACGCAAGTGTCCCGATGAGCAGACCGACTGTCGCGACGACCGCGACCATTCCCTGCGCTTGTCGATGTGCTTTCACGGTATCGACCCCCTCTGGCTCCTAGGCGACGTATGGATAACACAGGGTGGCCGAGAATGCGCGGCGAGCGCGTCAGGGTTGGAGACGCAACGCGAGGATGAGCGTGGTGAACCCGAAGATGATCGCCG
>CAMDCC010000168.1 GCA_945889545.1 Bifidobacterium breve
GAACGCTGCGCCAACGAGTCGATCCGCATGGCACAGCGCTCCATCACCCTGCGCGAGGTGCTCACGCCGATCGATGTAGACGACGGTGAGCAGACGTACACACTCGGACCGGGCACCTTCCTGACCACGATGCTCAGCGTCAACAACTGCACGGCTGCAGTCGGGCTCGAGCATTTTGACCCTGCCCACTACGACGAGCGACGACGCCTGGTGCCCGACGTACCCGTCGCCACGAAGGAGCTCGTGAGCACGTTCGGACACGGGACGCATTCCTGTCCGGCGGCACGCTTCTCGATCTCGGCGATTCGCATCGCCGTCCGGTCGCTCCTCGATACCTACGACCTCACGCTCGACGTCACCCTTGACCGCACCCTTGACCGGGCGCCTGCGCCGCGCCGACGCCAGATCGGCGGCATCGCCCGCGCGCAACACCCAGTGACCGTGCGGTACATCCGCCGTTAGTGTCGGTATTCGGATGCCGAACGACCTCGCTGCACTCATTGACCCCGCGCACACTGCGGTGCTCACGATGGAGCTCCAACGTGGCGTGGTCGGCGACGAGTCACCGCTGCGCGAGATCGCTGAAGCCGCCGCGGCAACAAACGTCGTCGGAAACGCGGCCAAGGTCGTGCGTGCAGCACGTGCCGCGGGCGCTTCTGTAATCCATTGCACGTTCGAGGCTCGCGCCGACGGTGCGGGTTCGGTTGCGAACGCGCCATTCCTGCGCTGGCTCGCGAAGTCTGAGCCGCATCTCCTCCCAGGGAGCAGCGCGGTGGAGCTGATGCCCGAACTCGGACCGGAGCCCTCCGACTTCATCTGCTCACGACGTCACGGACTCACGCCGTTCCCAGGCACCGACCTCGACCCCACGCTGCGCCGCCTCGGGGTGCGTACCGTCATCGCGACCGGCATGTCGGTGAACGTGGGCATCCTCGGCATGGTGATGGGCGCAGTCGACCACGGTTACGAAGCCGTGGTGGTTACGGATGCGGTGGCGGGGATTCCCGTTGCGTATGCCCAGGCCGTCGTCGACAACACGCTCGCCGCGCTCGCCACCCGAGCCACGAGCGATGAGATCGTGGCAGTGTGGACGTCGTGACGATCGCCGCCGGACTCGACTTCTCCGGGCTCCTTGCCGACAAGGTTGCTCTCATCACCGGCGCAGCATCTGGGCAAGGACGCGCCGCCGCGCTGCTCTTCGGCGCACAGGGCGCCAAGGTAGTAGTCGCCGACTTCAACGATGAAGGCGGCGCCGAGACCATCAAGATGCTCGAAGAGCAGGGCTCCGAAGGCCTCGCGGTTCACGCCGACGTGTCGGTGCGCGTCGATGTCGATGCCATGGTCGACGCCACGATGGAGCGTTATGGCCGACTCGACGTGCTGTACAACAACGCGGCCGTCCAGATGTCGGGCCGCGTTGTTGACTGCACCGACGACGAGTGGGACCTCACGATCGCCACAAACCTGTCGGCGATCTTCTGGGCGTGTCGCAGTGCGTTGCCCCATCTGCTCGCAGGCGACGGCGGGAGCATCATCAACACCGCGTCCACGCTCGGGCTCATCGGCTCAGAGGGTTACGCCGCGTACGGCGCTGCGAAGGCCGGGCTCGTGCTGCTCACCAAGCAGATCGCGGTGGAATACGGGCCGGCGGTGCGCGCCAACGTGATCGCACCGGGCTCGATCGACACGCCGCGCTTTCGCAAGGTGCTCGACAGCACGCCAGGTGCCCAAGACTTCGTCGAGGGCTTGAAGCGAACGATCCCGGTGCGGCGCCTCGGCACGGCCGACGACGTGGCCCGCATCGCGCTCTTCCTCGCGAGCGACCTCTCGTCCTACGTCTCGGGCGCCGTGCTCCCAGCCGACGGCGGATTGGCGGTGTACCGCTAATGCGAAGCGAACGGAGCGCATCCAGCAAGACACTCGGCGGCGAGATGAGCGGAGTGGGAGCGGAGCAATCGAGGCGAAGCCATCAGCTCACGGATCGCGTGGCCATCGTGGTCGGCGGGGCTTCGGGTCTCGGCGACGCGATCTCTCGCCGCTTCGGCCAGGAAGGCGCCACGGTCGTAGTCGCTGATATCGACGAACCCGGGGCGAAGGCAGTCGCCGATGCCATCGTCGCCGACGGCGGCAACGCCGTCGCCATCGCGTGCGACGTGACCAAGAGTGCCGATGTGGAGGCCATGACCACAGCCGCGGCTGCGCTCGGACCGCGCATCGGCGTGCTCGTGTGCTCGGCCGCCATCGAGAGCCTCACGCCGGTCCTCGACCTCTCGGACGAGGAGTGGCAGCAAGTTCTCGACATCGACTTGAAGGGCCCGTTCCTCTGCATGCGAGCCGCGCTCCCGCACATGGTGAAGGGTGGCGGCGGCTCGGTGATCGCGATGGGCTCAACCCTCGGACTCATCGTGGCGCCTGGCCATCCCGCGTACTGCGCGGCCAAGGGCGCGCTCTTGAACTTGTGCAAGCAGGCAGCCATCGAACACGCACCCGACAACGTGCGCGTGAACATGCTGGCGCCGTCGGCCACGACCACCGGCCTGTTCATGAAGCACTCGGGGAAGGCACCCGATCCCGACGCGCTGCGCGCCAAGATCGCCGCAGGTATGCCGATGAAGCGGCTCGGCGACCCGAACGAGGTGTGCGACGCCGCGGTGTTCCTCGCGTCCGACCAGTCCACCTATCTCAGCGGCGCGGTGATCCCCCTCGACGGCGGACTCGCCGCCCGCCGCATCGTGTGACGCAGCCGTCGCGCCTCCGGACCCAAGGCCCCGAGCAAGTGACGCTTTGCCGCGTATTTGGTGGCAAAACGTCACTTGCTGGGAAGTAGAGACCGACCGCCGTGCATGACGGGATGGGGGTGCTCGACGCGGACGGGCACGTTGTTGAAGCGGCCGACGTGTTCTCCGACTTCGCGCCACCCGGCACGCCGATCTACGACCTCCCCGCCACCACGCCGTTCCAGATGTGCGGCGACCTCGAGAAGCTGCGCGACCAGCTCGACCACGGGTTCGACGCGCCTTCATACCTCCGAGCCATGGACGCGCAGGGCATCGACGGCGCCGTGCTCTACCCGTCGATCGGGCTGTTCGTTCCCTACATGCCCGAGTTGAGCGCCGACGCGTCGGCCGCGGCGTGCCGCTCGTACAACGATTGGATAGCGCACTACTGCGCCACCGACCGTCACCGCCTCGCCGCGGTTGCCATCGTCCCGCGCGACCCAGTCGCCGCAGCCGAGGAAGCGCGCCGTGCCGCAGAGCTCGACCTCGTCGGCGTGACGGTGCGACCGAACCATCTCGATGAGGAGTACCTCGACGGCGAGTCGTGGACACCGTTGTACGACGCGCTCGAAGAGACCGGCGGCGTGCTCGCGGTACACGAGGCACTCGGCGTGCGGGCCGGCGCAACGATCGGCTCCGACCGGTTCTCCGGGTTCGCGGCGCGTCACATGTGTTCGCACCCACTCGAGCAGATGACCGCGGCAGTCGCCATCCTTCTCGGGGGCGTGTGCGAGCGGCACCCCGAGCTCCAGGTGGCGTTTCTCGAGTCGGGCACCGGATGGCTCCCCTATTGGCTGGCGCGCCTCGACGACCACCACGAATGGATGCGCGACACCGAGTGCAGCAACCTGTCGATGCGCCCGAGCGAATACTTCGCGCGCCAGTGCACCATCTCGTCCGATCCAGAAGACACGCTCGCGCCCTTCGTGATCAGCCAGGTGGGTGCCGACCACGTGCTGTGGGCCAGCGACTTCCCGCATCCGGACGCGGCGTACCCCAACGCGGTCGACGAGTTCCTCGAAAAGACGACTGTGGTGCCGGAGACCGACCTGCGCGCGGTGCTCTGGGACACACCACTGCGCTTCTACAAGCTCGAGGACCGCTTCCGAGCCTGACGCGCCGCGCCGTTTACGCTGCCCTCCATCGGTTGGGTTCGAGGCGAGAACAACTTTCTTCTGATCGCCGCACGAGTCTTCGGACTCTGCGGCTTCGTTGTCGCGGCCCCGCTCCTTGATGTGCTCGGCACCAACCCCACGTTCTTCGTCGTACACAACGTGGATGGTGCATCGCTCGCGCTCTTCGGGCTGGTGGTGGTGCTCATCCCACCGCTCGTCGCTACCGCTGTGCTCGGCATCACGCGGCTGGCGGTCCGTCCGGCTCTCCCGGTCGTGACCACGATCGTCATCGGTGCGCTCGTCGCCCTGGCGCTCGTCCCCATCATCGACCGAACCGCGCGACTCTCGACCGCGGTCTTCGTCGGGCTGCTGCTCGTGACGGCCATCGCCGCTGGATGGTCGTACCGCCGATGGCTCGGACTCCGCACCTACACGACCTACCTCGCGCCCGCACCGATTCTCTTCCTCGTGATCTTCCTCTTCGCATCTTCGTCGAGTGCGCTGCTCGATGGCATCCAGGATGTCGACGCCGCCGCGCTCCACGGCTCCAACACACCAATCATCGTCGTGGTGTTCGACGAGTTCCCACTCGGCGTGATCCTCGACGGCAACGGGCAGATCGACGCCGCCCGCTTTCCGGGATTCGCACGGCTCGCCGCAATCTCGACCTGGTATCCGAAGGCCGTCACGGTCGCGCCCTTTACACACCTCGCGGTGCCCGCACTGCTGACCGGTGAACTTCCGTCGGACCCGGTGGCGGTTGCCGCCACACACCCGCGGTCGTTGTTCACTCTGTTCGACCGCTCGCATCACCTCGAGGTAACCGAGGCTTTCACCCACCTCTGCCCCGAGGACGTGTGCGCTTCGCAGCCCGTCGACGAGGCTGAGCTCGCCCACGACACCTCGGTCGTGTATCTGCATTCCCTGCTCCCCGATGATCTCGCGGAGGACTGGCTGCCCGCCATCGGCGAACGGTGGAGCGGCTTCACCGATCACGAACCGACGACGGACTCCCAAGAGGGCAAGGACGTGACCGTCGAGGACTTCAAACTCGCGGAGCTCTTTGCCCTCGTGGGTCAACGCGATAAGCAGCCGGCGCGGTTCGCATCGTTCCTCTCGTCCATCCGCGGCGACGGTGACCGGCCCGGGCTGTGGTTCCACCACTCCGTGCTCCCCCATCTCCCGAACCAGTACTTGACCGACGGCCGCCGCTACGACGACACGAATCTGGACGCGCTCGCCGGACCGGGCCTGATCTGGGTCGATGACGCCGACCTCCTGGCGGGCGCGGTGCAGCGCCTCGCGATCCAGACTGCGGCCGTCGACCGCCTCGTCTCGGCGCTGCTCGACCAAATCGAAGAGCAGGGGCTGCTCGACGACGCGCTCGTCGTCGTGACTGCCGACCACGGGATCACGTTCGCGCCGGGCCGCGGCCCGCGGGGTCAATCGGCCACGAACAAGAACGATGTATCACCAATCGACGCGCAGAAGCGCGACGACCTGCTGCCCGTCCCGCTCTTCATCAAGTACCCAGGCGAGTCGACGGGTCGTGTCGATGACCGCGCGGCGCAGACTATCGACGTGCTCCCTACGATCGTCGACTCACTCGACCTCGCGCTCCCACCCGGTTGGAGCTTCGACGGAGCGTCGCTGCTCGGGCGCCCACTGCGTCACCGGGCGCTGCATTTCACCACCGACACCGGTGCGACCGAGCGCGTCACCATCACCGACGACATCGACGCTGGCCGCATGGCCCGGTACGTGCAGTCGGTCTTCGTCGGCCCGAGCGGGACCGAGCGGGACTTCTACCGGATCCAACCCTTCGGTGCGCTCGTGGGCCACCCCGCGGCCCCGCTCGTCACCGGCGGCGCAGTCGGGACCGTAGCCATCGACCCGCCGGACGTATACGACGACGTGGACCTTGCCGGCATTATCCCGGCGCTCTTCGAAGGTCGCGTGAGTGGCGTGCGCGACGACGGCTGGCTCGCGGTCGCGCTGGACGGCACGATCGCGGGCACCGGCCCCGCGTATGTCGTCGACGGCGAGCTGTGGATGGTCGCGATGCTCGACCCCGCGTTCATCCACAACGGTCACCACACCGTGGCGGTATACCTCATCAACAGCTCGGGTTCACTGCGGCCGCTGACGACGCGCTGAGCGCCACGGACGGGCGCGCCCTGCACCGGCAAGGGTGGACGACCCGAGGATCGGGGTGCGAAGGTCGACCCATGCGCACGACCGATACTCAACGCTGGAGCGACCAGTGACCGGGCTGCTCGACGGGATGAAGGTGCTGGACCCTTCGTGGTGGCGGCCGATGCCGCACGCCACGCAGATCCTCGCCGACCTCGGCGCGCAGGTGCTCAAGATCGAGCCGCCGGGTGGCGACCCGATGCGCGCGTATCCCGACATCTTCGCCGGGCTCGCCCGCCACAAGCGCAGCATCGTTCTCGACCTCAAGTCGGGCGTTGGACGCGAGCGCGCGCTCGAGCTCGCGGCGGAGGCCGACGTGTTCTGCGAAGCGTGGCGTCCCGGCGTCGCCGAGCGTCTCGGCCTCGGGTACGACGCGCTGCGTGCGATCAACCGCGGGATCATCTACTGCTCGATCTCTGGCTACGGCCAAACCGGTCCGTGGCGAGACATCGCCGGTCACGACCTCAACTACCAGGCACTCGGCGGCGCGGTCGCGCCCCGAGGCAACGAGACCCCCGAGATCCCGCGTCTCCCGGCGGCCGATCTCGAAGCCGGCACGCTTGCGGCACTGCTCGTGTGCGCGGCATGGGGCCGACGCCACCTCACCGGCGAGGGCGAGCGCATCGATGTCGCCATGGCCGACGCGATCGCATG
>CAMDCC010000169.1 GCA_945889545.1 Bifidobacterium breve
AACATGTCGGAGAGGCCACCACCACGACCGGAGTGCAGCAACACCAAGAAGATCAAGATGAGGGCAACCACCACGTCGAGGCCGATCAGCACACCGTCCAGCATGGGATGGATTGTACAGCTAGCCGCGGTAGCGCACGATGCGGGCAAAATCGTCGGGATCGAGGGACGCGCCCCCCACCAGTGCCCCGTCGATCTCGGGCATCGCCATGAGCTGCGCGATGTTCCCTGGCTTCACGCTCCCTCCGTACTGGATCCGCATCTCCATAGCCACCGCGCCGCACAGGTCCTTGAGGACTCGCCGGATGGCGCCCACGGTCTCGTTTACATCTTCGGGCGTGGCGTTATGGCCGGTACCGATCGCCCAGATGGGCTCGTAGGCAACGACACAGCGCTCAGCCTCGGATGCTTTGATGCCGGCGAACGCGGCGCGCGTCTGACTTGAGACCCGATCGTCGGTGTCGCCCCGTTCGCGCTCTTCGAGGGTCTCGCCCACACACACGATCGGTGACATGCCGTGCTTGAGGACGGCACGAGCCTTCTTGTTGACCCACTCATCGGTCTCGCCGAAGAGCTGTCGGCGCTCCGAGTGCCCCACGATCACGTAGCTCACGTTGAGCTTCGCCAGCATCGGCGCAGCAACCTCGCCGGTAAACGCGCCGTTGTCCTCCCAGTGACAGTTCTGTGCACCGAGGAGGAGCGGGATGTTGTCGCCCTCGATGAGGTTCTGGAGCGGACGAATGTCGGTGAACGGAGGACACACGACGATGTCGCATGCGTCGTAGTCGTTCACGTCGAGGAGGTACGAGAGCTTCTGAATCGCTTGGATCGCGGCCAGATGATCGTGGTGCATCTTCCAGTTGGCCGCCATCACCGGGCGTCGCTCACTCATTGATCTCTTCCTCTCACGCTCGTTGTGACTCGCGCAGTGCGCGCAGCCCAGGAAGGTCGCCATTCTCGATCAACTCGAGGGCTGCGCCACCACCGGTGCTCACATGATCGATCTCGCTCGCGAGCCCCATCTCCCTCACGGCGGCCGCGCTGTCGCCGCCCCCCACCACGGTAAAGCCCCGGCATGCGGCCACGGCCTCGGCGACCGACCGGGTACCGACCGCAAACGGCGCGACCTCGAACACCCCCATCGGGCCGTTCCACAAGACGGTGCGAGCAGTTTCGATCTCGTCGATGAACAGGGCGGCCGTCTCGGGCCCGATGTCGAGGCCCATCCACCCATCGGGGATCGCGCCAGCACCCACGATGCGGGTTGGTGCGCTCTCGTCGATCGCCTGCGCGATCACCACGTCGACGGGTATCCGCACCCGTCCGGTTGCCAGCAGATCACGACACTCATCCACCATCTCGGGTTCCACCAGCGATGCACCGACGTGCCCGCCCGTCGCGGTCAAGAAGGTGAACGCCATCGCGCCGCCCACGAGGACGGCGTCGCACCGATCGAGCAACGCGCGGATCACGCCCAGCTTGTCGCTGACCTTGGCCCCGCCGATGATCGCTACGAACGGTCGCTTGGGCGCGGCGACGAGACCGCCGAGGGCCTCCACTTCACGTTCGAGCAAACGCCCGCCCGCGCTCGGAAGCACGAGAGGAGGTCCCACGATCGATGCGTGCGCGCGGTGCGAGGCACCGAACGCATCATTGACGTAATAATCGGCGAGGGCCGAGAGATTCGTGGCGAACGCAGGGTCGTTCTTCGTCTCGCCCGGATCGAAGCGCAGGTTCTCGAGCATGAGGACGCGACCGGTTTCGAGATTGGCCGCGAGCTCCTCGACTTCCGGTCCGACGATCGCCGGCGCGAGCGGCACGTCGAAGCCGAGGACCTCGCCGAGGCGCGCTGCCACCGGCGCCATCGAGACCTCGGGCACCGGCACACCCTTCGGTCGGCCCAAGTGGCCACACGCAATCACACGCGCACCCCGCTCGAGCAACCACTCGAGCGTCGGACGCGCAGTCGTGATCCGCAGGTCGTCTTCGACGTGGCCGTCGCGCAACGGCACGTTGAAGTCGACACGCACGAGGACGCGTGAACCCTGTTCGAGCGGCAGATCCTCGAGCCGGGGCAGATTCATCTAGTGCTGAATGCTCGGTTACTTCTCGCCGACGAATGCAACCAGATCCACCAGGCGGTTGGAGTAACCCCACTCGTTGTCGTACCAGCCGAGCACCTTGGCCATGGAGCCGTTCGTCATCGTGTCCATCGAGGAGAAAACGCACGACGCCGGGTTGCCGACGATGTCAGCCGACACGAGCGGCTCTTCGCTGTACTCCAGGACGCCCCGAAACGACGCGTCGGCCGCGGCCTGCGCGAACACATTGTTGACCTCTTCGATCGAGGCCGACTTCTTGAGCTGAACGGTCAAGTCGGTGATCGAACCTGTCGGCGTTGGCACCCGAAGCGAAGAACCGTCGAGCAAGCCCTTGAGCTCGGGGAGCACGACGCCGATCGCTTTCGCAGCTCCAGTGCTGCTCGGGATGATCGACAACGCTGCGGCCCGCATGCGTCGGAGGTCGGGCGCGCCCTTGCGACTCACCGCGGCCATGTCTTGCAGCGACTGGTCGCTCGTGTACGCGTGCACGGTCATCATGAAGCCGCTCTCGATGCCGAACTGGTCGTTGATGACCTTGGCCATAGGAGCCAGGCAGTTCGTGGTGCACGATGCGTTCGAGAGCACCAAGTGCTTCGCCGGATCGAACACGGAGTCGTTCACGCCAATACAGATGGTTGCGTCGGCGTCGGGGCTCGGCGCGGAGATGATCACGCGCTTGGCGCCGCCCTTGAGGTGACCCGCGGCACCGTCGCGTCCAGTGAACAGCCCGGTCGACTCGATCACCACGTCGACACCGTGATCACCCCACGGGATCTCCCCCGGGTCCATCACCTCAAGCTTGAACACCTCGTTGCCGTCGACCGTGAATCCGCTCTCACTGGCCTTCACATCGTGAGAGAGGCGACCGCCGACCGAGTCGTGCTTCAGCAGGAAGGCCATCGTGCCGCGGTCGCCCATCGGGTCGTTGACCACGACGAGCTCCACGCCCGCATCTGCGCCACGCGACAGGAGCGCACGGTAGAAGGATCGGCCGATGCGCCCAAAGCCGTTGATGCCAACACGAACCGTCATGAGATCCACCCTCCAGGGCTGTCGATCATTGGGCCAGACTGCCGTTCACTGGGATGCCAGCAGAGATTGGAGTGCGATTGCCAATCTCGCGGGATCGTGGGCCATATCAGGCCCCGCCATCTGGCTGGGGACCGGGCGGGCACCGAGCGTGCGGATCTCGTCCTCGTCGCACAGAAGGGTCGCCGGGTCGTACAGGAAGTCGTCGACCCGGGCACCGTGCTCGAGCACAGCACGCAGGTGATCTGCGGCATCGAGCCCATCGGTCTCGGGGACCTGCCGGCGCAGGTTGCATACCTGCACCACCCGGGCCGGGGTGGACGCAACGGCGTCACGCAGCGCGGGCACCGCGAGCACCGGCAAGAGGCTCGTGAACAGGGAGCCGGGCGCCAACACAACCTGGTCGGCACCGGCGATCGCCTCGACCGCGTCGGGATGCGCGGGTGCATCACCCGGGATCAGCTCTACATGGCGGATACGCCCGGCGACGTTCATCACAGCCACTTGGCCCTCAACCGATCGTGCGTTTGCCGACTCCGCATCAACCTCGGCCATGAGCACGACCCGCGCGGTGGTCGCGGGCCGGACGCGACCGACCACGTCGAGCAGCCGTCCGGCTTCGTCAATCGCCACCGTGAAGTCGCCGAGCGTCTCGGCCAAGCCCGCGAGCACGAGGTTGCCGAGGGCGTGTCCGTCGAGGTCGCCGCTTTCGAAGCGATACTCGAAGGCGTGGGCCCACAGGTTGTCGGGGGCCGCCAACGCTACGAGGCACTTGCGCACGTCGCCCGGCGGTGCCACGTCGAGGTCGCGACGAAGGCGACCCGATGACCCGCCGTCGTCGGCCACGCTCACGACCGCGGTGGTGGAGCCTGCGTACTGGCGAATCGCTTGCAGAGCCACAGCGAGTCCGTGACCGCCACCCAGCGCGACGACTCTCGTCCCTGGCTTCGCCTTTCTGGCATCACTCACGGTCGAGGTCCCGATGATGAACGCGCGCCGGGAACTTGAGCTTGTCGAGCACCTTTGCGAGCTCGGTTGCAATGACGACGCCGCGATGGCGACCACCGGTGCAACCGACCCCGATCGAGAGATACGACTTGCCCTCTCGCTCGTACGCAGGAAGCAACAGCTCGAACAACCGTGTGAGCTCCTCGAGGAACGCCTTCGCCACGGGCTGCTGGAGCACGTAGCGCCGAACCTTCGCGTCGGTTCCCGGGAGTGGGCGCAGTCGCTCAACCCAATGAGGGTTGGGCAGGAACCGGCAATCGAAGACCAGGTCGACATCGAGGGGAACACCGTGCTTGTACCCGAACGACACGACGCTCGCTTGCAGCGATGCGCCCGTCTGTGCGTCGTCGCTGAAGATCTCCCGCACCCGCTCACGCAGCTCGTGCACGTTGAGGTTCGACGTGTCGATGACCAGGTCGGCTTGACCTTTGAGCTCCTCGAGAAGCTCGCGCTCTCTGGTGATCCCGTCCGACATGCGATCTGACGCGGCCAACGGGTGCGGGCGGCGCGACGTCTCGAAGCGCCGCACGAGCGTTTCGTCGCTCGCGTTGAGAAACAGCACACGGGTGCGCGCCCCGGTTTCGCGCAGCTCCGACAGCGCGGCGGCTAGCTCCTCCATGAAGGCGCCGGAACGCACGTCAACCACGAGCGCATACCGAGTCGGCCGCTCTCCCTCTCGAGCAAGCTCGGCAACCTTCGGGATGAGCGACGGCGGCAGGTTGTCGATCACGAAGAAGCCGAGGTCCTCGAGGCTGTCGGCCACCGACGACCGACCCGCACCGGACATACCGGTCACGATCGTCACCTCGAGTGGATGCTCCTTCACTTCAATCCTTCGCGAGAGTGGAGATGCTCGTACACCGCTTCGGCGACCGCGTCGGGCAACCACGGCAACCCGACCAGCGTCTCACGGTCCAAGGTGCGGAGTCGCTTCACCGACCCGAACTCCCGCAACAGGCGGGATCGCCGGGTTGGTCCGAGTCCGGGCACGTCGTCGAGCGCGGAACGAATCGCCTTCTTGGCCCGGAGCTTGCGGTGGTAGGTGATCGCGAAGCGGTGGGCCTCGTCTCGCACGGCCTGGAGCAGGAACAGGGCTTCGGAGTCACGCGGGATGCGCAGCGGTTCGGGCACGTCGGGCAGGTACACCTCTTCGAAGCGCTTCGCGAGCGCAGCTACGGGCAGATCCTCGAGACCCAGCTCTTCGAGAACGCGGGTCGCGACGTTCAGCTGGCCGCGTCCGCCGTCGACGAGGAGGAGGTTCGGCGGGTACGCGAACCTACGTCCCCGACGCGCGCCCTCCTCACGGTCTTCCAGGTACCGGCGAAAGCGCCGGGTCAGCACCTCTTCCATCGCGGCCAAGTCGTCCTGGCCGTCCTGGGTCTTCACCTTGAAATGGCGGTAGTCCGCCCGCTTGGCCAGGCCGTCCTCCATGACCACCATCGAACCGACGATCTCCGTGCCCTGGAGGTTGGAGATGTCAAAGCACTCGATACGCAACGGCGCTTCGGGCAGATTGAGCGCCTCTTGCAGCGCTGTGAGTGCGCGAGCCCGTGCGTTGTGGTCGCTCGCCCGCCGCAGTCGGTGCTGGGCAAATGCCTCGCTCGCGTTCTGAGTGACGGTCTCGAGCAGCTCTCGCTTGGGTCCCCGACGCGGTACTCGCACCGACACGCGCGCGCCACGCGCTTTCGTGAGAAACGCTTCGTAGAGCTGCGGATCATCAGGAAGAACCGGAACCAGCACCTCTCGAGGTACATCTTCGGGTGGCGCATCCCCGTAGAGCTGTTCGAGCAATCGGCCCACGAGCGCCGGTGTATCGAGATCCTCGACCTTGTCCACCACGAGACCTCGACGGCCGACCACGCGCCCGCGTCGCACGAGGAACACCTGCACCGCTGCCTCCAACGGGTCTTCGGCGAGCGCGATCGCGTCGAAATCCTCTTCCTTGGGCGCCACCATCTGCTGGCGTTCGATCGCCTTTCGTACCGAGGTGATCTGATCGCGAACTCGAGCCGCGCGCTCGAACTCCAGCGCATCCGACGCATCGTGCATCGCCTTGTCGAGTCGGTCGAGGACGGGCGCGGAATCGCCGCCGAGGAATCCGAGCATCTCGGCGACGAGCTCGTCGTACGCCGGCTGCTCGATGGCGCCGACGCACGGCGCAGCGCACTTCTCGATGTGCGCGTACAAGCAGGGACGGCCAAGGCGATGATGACGATCGAACTTCGATTTGGTGCACGTGCGGATCGGGAACGTCCGCAGCAGGAGATCGAGCGTCTCCCGGATGGCGTACGCGTGTGCGTAGGGACCGAAGTAGCGCACGCCCTTGCGTTTGGCACCCCGCAGCACCATCGCTCGCGGCCAGTCCTCGTCGAGCGTCACCGCGAGGTACGGGTATGACTTGTCGTCCTTGTACCGGATGTTGAAGCGCGGGTGGTGCGTCTTGATGAGGTTGTACTCGAGGAAGAGCGCTTCCACCTCGTTGCGAACTTCGATCCATTCGACCGTCTCGGCCGCCGCGACCATCTGGCGGGTGCGCGGCATGAGCGTGTCGGGCGGGGCGAAGTACGACGCGAGGCGGCTGCG
>CAMDCC010000170.1 GCA_945889545.1 Bifidobacterium breve
TGTTGGGAGGGCTACCGCGCCCGCGTGGGCGACGACTCGGGTGCGGTGTCGATCACGATCCGCCGACTGCGGAGCGCGGATCCTCCGGATGAACCGACCGCATGTCCCGAGATCGGGGCATTCCGAACACTCCGCATCACGCTCCGCGACCCGCTCGGCGATCGTCCGGTGTATGACGGCGTGAGCGGCGCGTACTTCCGCTCAGTGACCTAGCTAGTCGGAGTCGATTGCGCCGAATCTGCGCTCCCGGCGCTGGTACTCGCTGATCGCCTCGAAGAGGTCGGCGCGCCGGAAGTCGGGCCAGAGCGCGTCGGTGAACACAAGCTCGGCGTACGCGAGCTCCCACAGCAGGTAGTTCGAGATCCGGAACTCCCCCGAGGTGCGCACAAGGAGATCGGGGTCGGGCATGTCGGGCGCGTAGAGATGCCGGCTGATCGTCTTCTCGTCGATCTTCGCCGGGTCCAGCTTTCGGGCCCGGGCCTCCGCTGCGATGGTGCGTACGGCGTCCACGAGCTCGGCCCGACCCCCGTAGTTGAACGCGAAGGTGAGAGTCATCCGCCGGTTGCGCGCGGTGAGGGCTTCGGTGTCCTCGATGTGGCGCAAGACCCGACTCGGCACCCGCCCGCCCCGGCGACCGATGAATCGCACCCGCACACCGCGCTCGTTGAGGTCGTCTCGGCGGCGCAGGAGCAGCGACTCGTTGAACCGCATCAGGAAGCGGACCTCGTCGAGCGGGCGCCGCCAGTTCTCGGTGGAGAACGCGTACACGGTGAGCCACTTGAGCCCGATGTCGAGCGCGCCCTCCACCGTGTCGAAGAGCGCCTCCTCACCGGCGGCATGCCCCTCGGTGCGCTTCAGCCCACGGCGCTTCGCCCATCGGCCGTTGCCGTCCATCACCACCGCGACGTGACGAGGCACGCGCGCGGGATCGAGCGAATCAGGAACCGGGGTCACCACGCGCACGCTACCGCCCACGCCATCACATCAAAGGTGGGAACGCCCCCACGACCATCCGGCACGACCATCCGGCACGACCATCCGGCACTACGGTTCGGCGCCGTGCGCTGGACCGCGGTTGTGAATCCGACGGCCGGGCATGGCCGCACCCACAAGGCGCTCCCCGCACTGCAGTCTGCGTTCGCGGCCCACGACATTCCGGTACACGTGTCCCTCGACGCGGCCGACGGCCAGCGCCACGCGCGAGCAGCGCTCGCCCGAGGCGACGGCGTAATCGCGTGCGGCGGCGACGGCACTGTCAGCGGCCTCGCGGCGGTTGCGGCCGACGAGCACGGGCCACTCGCGATCGTGCCGACCGGCGCAGGCAACGACCTGGCTCGCCATCTCGGAATCCCAAAGCGCGCAATTGATGCCATCGGGCTCATGGACAGCGGCCGACTCACCACGATCGATCTCGGGCGCGCCACTGCGCACGATGGCACGTCGACCACCTTCACCACGGTCGCCAACACCGGCTTCGACGCCGACGCCAACCGATGGGCCAACGGCGTGCACTGGGCGACCGGCACGCCCTTGTACGTGCTTGCGTTGCTGCGCACGCTCGCCGTCTACCGCCCAAGTCGGATGCGGGTACGGGTCGACGAGGCCGAGTGGGAAGGCGAGGCGTGGCTCGTCGCCGTCGGGAACACCCGGTGGTACGCGGGCGGGATGATGATCACGCCCGGCGCCGAGGTCGATGACGGCCTGCTCGACGTGTGCATCATCCGCGACGTGTCGAAGGTGGAGTTCCTCTGGCGGTTCCCGCGAGTCTTCAAGGGAACCCACGTCGCGCTCGACGATGTGATCACGATGCGTGGCGCGACCGTGGAGATCTCGGCGCCGTCCGGCAACATCGGAAGCCGACCGGAGCTCTGGGCCAGCGGCGAGCGAGTCGGTCCGCTCCCCGCTCAGATCGAAGTGGCACCCGGTGCGCTCAGGGTGCTCGTACCGGGGGCAGCGCCGTTTACCCGACCGTGACGGTCGCCTCCATGCCGGCCGCGCGGTGACCGACCACATCGCAGTAGATCGTGTACGCGCCGGGGTCGAGCTGCGCCTTCTCGTCGCCCCCCGGGGGAGCAACGAGCTTGAACCCCACGAATTCTGCACCCTCGATCAAGAGCGTGTGGCCCGGCGCGCCCGAGTACTTCACGTCGATGATCCCGCCTTCCGGCAGCGTGTACTCGTCCTGGTCGAACTTGATGGAGGCGAGGGCAACGACGTCGAGCTCCCCAACCGCGGGCCCCTTGGGCGGCACGTAGCCAGCCGCTTCGCCACCCTCTTTTTCCTCGCTCGGGCCGAGCGACACGAGACCGACCGACATGATGAACAGCAGCATCGCCGACGTGATGAGCAACCGCGATGTCGAGCGCATGCGGGTGGACGCCGACATGAACGCGGCGCCGGCCATGATCGTGAGCGTCACGACCATGACGACCACAACTGCACCGGTCTTGCTGCCCGCGAGGAACGCGCGGGAGAGGTTGATCACCCACACGGCAATGGTGATACAGGCGAGGATCGGCAGGGCGAACGGCAAGATCGCGCGGGTCCACCACGCATCGCTGTGCGGATTGGGTGATCCGGCGTCGAGCGCGGGCGGCTCTACGGGCTGGGTTCCGGCCGGCTCTTCGGGCCCCTGAGTGGCTTGGGCTTCGGTTTGAGTTTCGGTCTCGCTCGTGGTCATCGCCTCACACCCTCGTCGGCAGCTTCGGCTTGGAGCTGTTCGAGCTCACGATCCAGCTCCCGCCGGATCAGTTGCGGTTGACCCCGCCGGTCCTCGTCGGCAGCCCACCGAAAGAAGATTACGGCGATGAGCGCCCACAACAGCATCCCGGCGCCGATCTTCATGATGAGCCCCGCCGTCTGCTGATCCTCCAGCGTCGAAAGACCCCAGAGGTGAGGCTTGCCCACGTAGTACTCGTAGAGCGGTCGCCCACCGAAGGTGAGGAACGACGCCGGGACGGTCGGCACGATCGACTGGAGAAAGAGGAACACGGCGCGCATCGGCGGAGCGAGTCGAGGGATCTCGGGGAGCGGGCTGAGCACCGGCATCCAGATGATCAACGACGACACGAAGAGCACCCCGTGCAGCACGAAGTGGAACGGGTGTGAGGTCAGGCTCCCGTCGACGACGGCCGGCCAGTGCGTGACGACGAGCACCACGTTGAAGACGAGCAGCGCCGGGAAGAACCGCGACATCGCACGCACCGCGTGGAACAGCGCGCCCGGAGGACGTAGCAGCCAGCGCGCGAGCCAGGCGGGCGTACCGAGCACGAGCAACGGCGCGGCAACCATGACCAACAACAAGTGCTGCACCATGTGCACGCTGTACATCGAGGTCTCGGCAACATCATGGATGGGCCAGCTCGATGCCAACCACACCGTCCCCACGCCGAGCCCGAAGCACACGGCCTGAAAGCGTGTGACCAGCGGCGTGCCCGGTACGGAGAATCGCGGACCGATACGTCGGACGGCCAACCAGTAACCAGCACCGAGAACGAGAGTGATCAGCCAGACATCGATATGGGTGTGCCAGTCCGGGAGCGCCCCGCCGGCGTGCCCGAGCATCATGGCGAGCGCCGCCCGCGGGTGATCACGAGAACCGGTCGAGAGTGGAGAGCACGATCAGATAGAGGATGATCGCAGCGACGATCCCTATGACGAAGAAGCGCCGGAAGATCGGCAGGTCGGTCTTCAGGTGCATGAACCACGCGGCGACGATCGCGAACTTGAGGACCGCCATCCCGAGCAGCAGCACCACGATCAGGGCGTCGGGAATCTCACCTTCGGTGTACGAGACGCCGATCTCGAGCGCGGTGATCACGCACAGGATGACGGCGACAATGACGTATTGGAGCGGGGAGGTGTGGGGGTGGGCTTCACCCGGCAGCGGTCCGGGCGCGTGCTCCACCGCACCGCCGAGCTCCTCGGTCGCGAGCGCCGACGCTTCCTCCTCGACCTTGGCCAGGTCGGTGGATTCCGTCTTGGTTGGCTCTGTCATCAGCCCACTTTCGGAGGCTGGGGCACGAGATAGATGACCGTGAAGATCACGATCCACACGACATCGACGAAGTGCCAGTAGAGACCGGCGATCTCGACGCGCTCGGAGTCTTTCTGGGTCAATCGTCCCTGTGAGGCGAGGCCCCACAGCGACATGAGCCAGATGATGCCGGCGGTCACATGGGCGCCATGAAAGCCGGTGGTCACGAAGAACGAGGAGCCAAACAGGTTGGTCGTGAGGTTCAGGCCCTCACGGTTGAACTCGGTGAACTCGAAGACCTGGCCGGCGATGAATGTGGCGCCGAGCAGCGCGGTCGCCAGCAGCCAGATGCGCAGCCGCCGAATGTCGCCCCGCTGGATGGCGGCGAGTGCGAGCACCATCGTGAGACTGCTCATGAGAAGGATGAACGACGTCGCCGACGTGAACGGGATGTCGAACAGCTCCTTCGGGCCCACGCCCACCGCGTCTCGCCCTCGGTAGAGCAGGTACGTGGCGATGAATGCCCCGAAGAACAAGCAGTCGGAGGCGAGGAACAGCCACATCCCCAGCTTCAGGTTGGTGACGCCGGTCGCGGTTGCGTGCGGGTCGTGCCCGGGCGAGCCGCCCCTGCTCGCCGGTGCACCCACTTCGTTGGTCTGTTCGATCGTCGCCATCGTCCTCAGACCGCCGGCTCGGGTGTGTGCGCGGAGGCAGGGTCGGGTTCCGTTGCAGGTTCGATGGCCCAGGCGTACAGCCCGTAGAGCAGGGTGAGCGCGCCGATGCCGAGCCAGACGAAGCTGCGATACACCGCCGCGTATCCCAGCGGCAGCAGGCCCGCAGCCATGATGAGCGGGTAGAACGACGGCGACGGCATGTGGATGCCCTCGTGATGACCGCCCGCGTCAGCACCGCCATCATCGGCACCCCCGCTCGGCAGCGCCAGGAGCCGACCGTCGTCGTCCTCGGTGTACTTGTGGTGCCAGAACTCGTCGCGACCCTCGACTTCGGGGATGTCGGCGAAGTTGTAGTCGGGCGGTGGCGACGCGGTGGTCCATTCGAGCGTGCGCCCGTCCCATGGATCGTTGCCGGCGACCGCGCCGCGCTTGAGCTTGATCGACACGATCACGTTCGTGAGGAAGATGAGCGTCGAGACACCGATGATGAACGCCCCGATGGTCTCGACGAGGTTCCAGACGTCCCAGCCAAGCCCTTCGTCGTACCGGTAGGTACGTCGCGGCATCCCGTACAAGCCGACGAAGTGCATCGGGAAGAACGTGAGGTTGAACCCGATCAGCATCGTCCAGAAGTTCCACTTTCCGATGCGCTCGTTGAGCATGCGGCCGAAGACCTTGGGCAGCCAGTAGTACATGCCACCGAAGACCGCGAGCATGAGCCCACCGAACAGCACGTAGTGGAAGTGGGCCACCACGAAGTAGGTATCGGTCTGCTGAGTGTCGGCCGGCACGACGGAGTGCAGCACTCCGGAGAGTCCACCGATCGTGAACATCGCGATGAACCCGAGCGAGAAGAGCATCGCGGTGGTGAGCTGTACCGATCCGCGCCACACGGTGGACAGCCAGTTGAAGATCTTCACGCCGGTAGGAACCGCGATCAGCATCGTCGAGACGGCGAACGCCGAGATTGCTACCGGTCCGAGTCCGGTGGCGAACATGTGGTGCGCCCACACTCCCCACCCGAGGAACCCGATCGCGATCCCCGAGAACACCACGACCGAGTAACCGAACAGTGGCTTGCGCGAGAAGACCGGAAGGATCTCCGACACGATTCCCATGCCGGGCAAGATGAGGATGTACACCTCGGGATGGCCGAAGAGCCAGAAAAGATGTTGATACAGCAATGGATCGCCGCCGGCCGCCGCTTGGAAGAACAGCGTGCCGTAACTTCGGTCGAAGAAGACCATGATCAGCGCGACGGTGATGATCGGCATCGCGAACACCGTGAGGAACGCGACGACCAGCATCATCCAGACGAACACCGGCATCCGCATGAGCGTCATGCCGGGAGCGCGCAGGTTGAGGATCGTCACGATGAAGTTGATCGCCGACGTCGTCGACCCGATGCCGAGCATGATGATGCCGATGGTCCAGAAGTCGGGACCTCGTCCGGGCAGGAACCCCGCGGTGAGCGGCGTGTCGGTGAGCGGCGTGTAGCCGAACCATCCGCCGTTCGGAACGCCGTTGATCCCCGGGATCCAGCTCGAGTACAGGAAGACCGCGCCGGCGCATACGACGTAGAAGCCAAAAGCATTGAGCCTCGGGAACGCGACGTCGCGGGCGCCGATCATGAGCGGGATGAAGTAGTTCCCGATGCCAACGGCCATCGGCATGCCCACCAGGAACACCATGGTCGTGCCATGCATCGTGAAGAGCTCGTTGTACTGGGCCGCAGTCACGACCGTGCCGTTCGGGCCGGCGAGCTGAAGCCGGATCAGCAGCGCTTCGAGGCCGCCCACGAGGAAGAAGATCAGCGCGGCCGAGCCGTACATGATCCCGATCTTCTTATGGTCGATCGTGGTGACCCAGCTCGAGACGCCAGTGGTCTTCGTGGGGCGGCGCAGGATGAACGGCCGTCGTGCGGTCGTCAGTGCACTGGTCACCGCGGTCATGTCCAACTCCCGCTCTTGGCCCTGTGGGCCGGGCCGCTGAGGCCCCGGCTCACTGCGCCGCAGGGTACCTGCGGCGCAGTCGCTCGCCTCGGGATCACTTCTGAGAACAGTCCCA
>CAMDCC010000171.1 GCA_945889545.1 Bifidobacterium breve
GTGGCCGCTCGGGCTCGGGGTGAGGTTGCGGTCGGGTACCGGTTGGCGCAGGGCACCAACGGCTTGCCCGAGGTGTTCATGAACCCCAAGAAGTCGGAGTCGATCACGCTCGGTGCCTCGGATCAGATCGTCGTTATCGGTCCACCCGAGTGAGACCTTCGGGCCTGGTGGGCGCGCTCGCCCAACGCGTATGGGAACGCCTCATGAGTTGGGGCGCGATCGGACCCAAGAGCGCGCGGGCGAAGCGCTTTCGCCACTTCGGGAATGGGAGTTCGATCTGTTTCCCGGTCACGGCGCTGTACGGCGAGCGCTACATCAGCATCGGCGAAGGCACCATCGTCGGGCCGTACTCGAGCTTGTCGGCGGGCGTGTCACCGGAGCACGAGCTCGGCGACGTTGAAGTGCTCACGATCGGGAACCACGCGTTGATCGGGAAGGGCTCGGCGGTTGTCGCCCACGAACGAGTGGTGATCGGCGATCACGTGTTCACCGGTCATAACGTCTATGTCACCGACGCCAACCATGGTTACGAAGACATCACGACGCCGATCGGTCAGCAGTTCGCGCCGTCGCGCCCCGTCGCCATAGGAGACGGCTCGTGGCTTGGTCACGGCACCGTTGTGCTACCCGGCGCGTCGATCGGCGCACATGTGGTGATCGGCGCTGGTTCGGTCGTGACGTCTCACATCCCCGACCGCAGCGTGGCCGTCGGCAACCCGGCTCGAGTCATCCGTCGCTACATCGACGGCCAAGGCTGGGTCGACGTCAAGGACTAACGGGTTCTTGGCACGTTGAAGGAGGGCTGGGTCAAGCGGTGCCGAATTGCCCGACTTACGCGGTCTCCCAGATGAGGATCTCGGCGCCGTCGTTTCCTGCGGTGAGGGAGAGCGTGCCGGCCTCGGTCAGACGGGCCGCGTCGCCAGCGGCGAGCGCGCCAGCACCGTCGAGCGTTGCGCCGCCGATTGGCACGAACACGTGTACATGCGCGGCGTCGGGAACGGCGACCTGCTCCGCGGGCCGCAGCCGCCCCACCCACAGCACGGCGTCGCGTTGGTGCAGTGAGACCGCGCCGTCGTGGCCGCGACCCGAAGCCACCGGCACGAGCCCGCCCGCTGCGATCGCGTCCGAGAGGTCGCGCTGCTCATAGCCGGGGTCGATCCCGCGGGTATCGGGCAGCACCCACATCTGCACGAGATGCACCGCTTGCTCCGCGCTCGCGTTCACCTCGGAATGGCGGATCCCGCGGCCTGCGCTCATCCGCTGCGCAAGCCCCGGGTAGATCACGTCGTGCGTGCCGGTGCTGTCGCGATGCTCGAGCTCACCTTCGAGCACCCACGTGACGATCTCCATGTCGGCGTGTGGGTGCGTACCGAAGCCGCCGCCTCCCTCGATGCGATCGTCGTTGTTGACGAGAAGCAGGCCGTGACGGGTGTTCGCGGGATCGTGGTGCCCGCCGAAGCTGAACGAATGCCACGAATCGAGCCAATCAAGCTCTGTGTGGAACCGATCGCCGGCGCGTCGTACATCGATCGGCATGCTCGTGAGCATAGGAGTGCCAGTGGCCGATGTCGCGAGCGTCGGACGTTACGCTCGCTGTCATGACCGAGCAGTTCGGCAGGCGTCCAGATCGCGGGCGCGCAGATCGTGGGCGTGCCGATCGCCGACGCGCCACGCAGCGACGACGGATGATCGTCGGCGGATCGGTGCTCGGGGCCGTCCTTGTGGTCGGAGTTGCCGCGGTCGCGCTCGGAGGCGGCGGCGGCGATGCGCCGGCCAAGCAAGCGTCGCGCACCACGCGAAGCACCACGTCGTCATCGACCACGACCACGCTCCCGGTGGTCACCACGGCAGTGCCCCGATCCACAAACCCGGTGGTCGCGCTCGCCCAGCAATACGACGGGTATTACGAGGGCACGTTCACGAACACGACGTTCGGTACGGAAGGGACCGCCACGCTCGAGCTGCGCGTCGACCCGGTTGCCGGGACGATGGTGGTCACGTCCGACACCGATGGCGACGTGTTCGGTGGGGGTGCCAAGGAGCTCCGTCAGATCAAGGCGACGATCGTGCTCGGTGACCCGACCGCATCGACCAGCACCGACACGAAGAGCTTCGGCCTGGTGACGGGGATCATCGACCCGAGTCTGGCGATCGTCCTCACGGCCCCCGACGTCCCCGATGCGAAGGTCTTGAGCTTCCAACTCACCGGGCGGCTGCGGGAGGACAAGTCCGGCTTCGATGCCACCTACCACGTGGTGTTCGAGGATCAGCAGACGGCCGACGGCGTGCTCACGGTCACGTGTGCGGCCCGCAACCAGCGCACGAACGAGGTACCCACCCTCTGCACGCCTCCCCAATGAGTGCGCCGCACATCCTCTTTCTCTGTACCGGCAACGCGGCTCGCTCGGTGATGGCGGGGGCGATCCTCGGCGCCCACGTCCCCGACTCGGAGATCCAGGCGCTCGAGATCACGACGGCCGGAACCCATGTGATCGAAGGCATGCCGATGAGCTGGCGGACGCGCAGCGCGCTCGAGGGCCTCGAGCTCTCGGCGCCCACCCATCGGAGCATGCAGATGCGTGACCTCCACGCCAAGTCGGCCGACCTGATCGTCGGCCTCGCGGGGGAGCACGTGGCCTATGTGCGCCGCGTGCACCCGGAGGCGGCGGCGCGGACGGGCACGCTGCGCCGGCTCGCTCGCGATCTGCCCACGGCCACCGGGAGCTTCACCGCGCGCGTCGAATCTCTCGGCTTGGCGGCCGTGACGCTCGAGCCCTGGGAGGACGTAGACGATCCTGCGGGCGGCGACCTCCCCGAGTTCGAAGCGTGTGCTCGCGACATCCACGCCCTGCTCGCCGACCTCGCACCCGCGCTCGGGAGCGAGGGACCGAGTCGATAGAGTGCGCAGCGAAATCTGATGTAGCGTCAGATTCGCCGTTGGAGTCAAGGGGGGAGGCCAGTGGCGACCGTCCAGACCGCTATCCAGACCGGGCGCGCACCGGCCTCAAGCGGTTCCGACGCCGGTGTGAGCGCGATGGCGCTCCAGGGCGTGACCGTCCGCTTCGGCGGCATCACTGCGCTTGACGATGTCAGCTTTGAGGTTGGGCGCGGTGAAGTGCTGGGCCTCATCGGGCCGAATGGCGCGGGAAAGACGACGCTCTTCGACGTGGTGTCGGGCGTTCGAACACCTGACGACGGACGGGTGATGCTCGACGGCGCTGATGTGACGAACCTCAGCGCGGTGGCCCGGGCCCGCCGCGGCATGCGGCGCACGTTCCAGCGGGTCCAGACCTTCGGGTGGCTGACCGTTGAGGACAACGTGCTCACTGCGCTGGAATGGCGTGGCGGCGGCGGCGGGATCCTGGCCGACCTCGTCTCGTTCCCGACTCGCCGCCGCCACGAGCGCGCCCGGCGGGTGCGCGTGGCCGAGGTGCTCGAGCTCTGCGGACTGAGCACGGTCGCCAAAGACCCCGCTGGCGCGCTGCCGATCGGTTTGGCGCGCATGGTCGAGGTGGCACGCGCCATCGTCGACGAGCCCAAGGTGCTGCTCCTCGATGAGCCCACCTCGGGGTTGGAAGTCGGCGAAGCAGATCGCCTCGGCGATCTGATCCAGGCAATTCGCAAAGACGAGGCCTGCGCCGTCGTGCTCGTGGAGCACGACGTGGGCTTCGTCATGCGGCAGTGCGATCGCATCGTCGTGCTCGACCTCGGTCGAGTGCTCGCTGCGGGCACGCCGCCCGAGATCCAGGCCAACGCCGAGGTGCGCACCGCGTACCTCGGCGAGGGCTAGGAGCAAGCAAGTACCACTCAATTGATCCCACAAGGCCAACATCCCATAAGGGGGGACCCCGTGAAGCGAAGAAAGCTGGTGACCGCACTCGCGGTTACTGCTGTGATGGGGCTCGCGCTCGGTGTGAGCGGGGTCGCCAACGCAAACGTCAAGAGTCAAGAGGTTCGAGGTATCACCGACGACGAGGTCCTCGTCGCGGGCCTCGGTCCGGCATATCCGTTCAAGGATTTCGGTGGCGAGACGGGTGTGAAGGCTCGCTTCGAGTTGGAGAACCAGAAGGGCGGTGTGTTCGGTCGCGAGCTCACGTACCTCGAATGGGCTGACGACGCGAACAGCGCCGACACCAACCTTTCCGAAGTCCGCAGGCTGGTGGAGCAGGAGGGAGTCGCGGCGCTGGTGCCCGTGCTCTCGCCGAACTACCTCTCCGCGGCCGAGTACGCCGAGCAGCAGCACGTGCCCGCCTTCGGGTGGGGCATCTCGCGTGGCTTCTGCGAGACGAAGTACGCCTTCGGATTCAGTGGGTGCCTTACACCCGCGCCTCCCGTGAAGGTTGCGAGCAACACATGGGGCAGCCTGATCGACCAGTACTTCAAGGATCAGGGCGACCCCAAGGGTGCCGACGGCAAGACCGCGGCGGTCATCTCCGAGGACAACGACTCCGGTCGCTCGGGCAAGGTCGTGATCGTGGGAACCGCCGAGGCCGTGGGTATGGAGATCGTCTACGACGAGTCTTCACTGCCCCCACCCGATCCCGCACCGGTCACCGACTTCACGCCGTATGTCAGCGAGCTGATGACGGCGAACGACGGTGAGCAGCCCGACGTCATCTTCCTCGTGATCTCCCAGGACAACCTCCAGGGTGGATTCCAGGTCGCGCTCAACGACGCCGGCTTCGACGGTGTCGCCACGAACGCGGTGCTGTATTCGCCGCTGGCGACGGCTCTGGTGAAGGGTGGCTCTGTGCTCACGCAGTTCTCCACGCCGGAGGCTGCCGCTGATGTGCCAGCCGTCCAGGAGTTCCTCGACGCGGTCGAGGCCATCGCCCCAGGCGAGGCCGTCAACCAACCGACCATTGCGGGGTACATCGCGGCCGACATGTTCATCCAGGCGCTGAAGAAGGCCGGGAAGAACCCGACGCCCGAGAAGATCCAGAAGGCGGCGTCGAAGATGACGTATGCCATCGACGGCTTCGTCGGTCCGACCAAGTACCCGAAGGGGTTCAAGGCCGGCACGCCGTGCGGTCAGCTCGTCGCCAGTGATGGGACCGAGTGGAGCATTCAGGTTCCGTTCCAGTGCTTCACGAACATCAAGATTCCGTCGCTGAAGCCAATCAAGTACTGAGCGACAACCGTCCATGACGGCAGCGGCGGTCGGGCCCAGGCCCGGCCGCCGCTGTCCGTTCGGTTCGCAGTAGCGAGCGAGGTCAGCCAGCAGTGCAGCGGTTCTTCACCCTGACGGTGTCGGGTCTGGTGAACGGCGCCATCTATTCGATCATGGCGTCGGGACTGGTGCTCACGTACCAGACGTCGGGCATCTTCAACTTTGGCCATGGTGCGGTCGCGTTCGCCGTCGCGTACTTCTACTTCCAGTTGCACACGGGCGAGGGCCTGAACTGGGTACCTGCGCTCATCCTCTCCATCTTCTTTTTCGCACCCCTGCTGGGCCTGCTGTTGGATCGTGTGCTCTTACGTCGCCTCTCGGCTGCACCGGTGTACGCGCGAATCGTCGGAACCATCGGTCTGGTTGTCGCGCTGCCAGCGCTGGTGCAATGGCTCTGCGAAGTCGTCGGCAACGTCGTCTTCGGTCTCGGACTGCAGAGTGCTCGGGGGGCACGAGCAACCGGGCTGCAGATTCCAGGAATTGGGCCAGAGGAACGCCACGTCTTTCGTCCCTTCGACATTGTGATCGACCACAACAAGGTGGCCGTCCTCGTCGCCGCCGCACTGAGTGCATTTGTGCTGTGGTACGTGTTGCGTCGCACGCGTACTGGCTTGGCGATGCGCGTCGTTGTGGATCGTCGCGAGCTCGCTGGATTGCGCGGCATCAACGAGGCGCGCACATCACAAGCGGCCTGGGTGCTCACGATGATGCTCGCCGGGCTGGCGGGGATCCTGATCACGCCGTTCTTCCAGCTCGCGGACTATCAGTACACCGGGATCGTCTTTGCGTCGCTCTTCGCGGTCGCGTTGAGCGGCCTTCGCTCGATCCCGATCGCGTTTGCCGGTGGACTTGTCCTCGGCGTGCTGCAAAACCTGATTGCCGGCTACGCGAACGACATCCTGCCCCGGTTTGTCGCAGAGCTTTCGGGGTTGAAATCTTCACTCCCGTTACTCGGCACGCTCTTGGTGTTGTTCATCCAAGCGGGACGTCAACGCTCGCGCGACGCGGGCAGCATCGCCGACGAACGACCTCCCCGTGATCACCGGGCCGGGCTCTCGGCCGTGCGACGCCGCGTGCCGTGGGTGATCTTCACGGCACTTCTTGCTGCGTACTCCTTCCAATGGTTCAGCGCCGACTGGTTGCAGGCGGACACGTACGAAGCGGGCTTGATCGCCAAGGGCCTCGTCGTCGGGCTCATCTTCCTGTCGTTCGTCGTCGTGACCGGTATCGGTGGAATGGTCAGCCTGGCCCAGGGAACCTTCGTGATCGCGGGCGGGTTCGCGGCGGGGTACGCGCTCGAGCTCAAGTGGCCGAGTTGGATCCCATTCGTTGCCGACGACGGCCAACCCAACTTCCTCTGGGCGCTCCTCGTCGCCGCGCTCGTTGCGGCCGCGATCGGCGCATTCATCTCTGTTCTCGTGCGCCGGCTTGGCGCGCTCTATCTCGCGCTCGGCACGCTGGTGCTCGCCTTCTTCACGCACTACACGTTCTTCGACAACGCAACCATCGGTCGGTCGTCGCTCGGCTGGATCATCCGGGCGCC
>CAMDCC010000172.1 GCA_945889545.1 Bifidobacterium breve
GACAGGCCGAGATCCAGCGTTTTGGCTGTTCAGAGGGTTGTTTTGGTTCCGTTTGACAGTGTCACACCAGGTCACTACGATACGAACATATGTTCGATTGGGAAGTTCGCCTGACGGAGCTGCGGTGCCATTCCAGTGAATGGCTGCGCGCCCGCGACACCGAGCTCGAGACCGAGCAACGCGCTTTGAAGGTCGAGCAGCTCGCAGTGCGGCGGATCCTCGACGAGCGGGGCCAGGTCGACGTGAACGAGGAGATCCTGCGGGGCCGCCACAACGAGTCGCCCCGCACCGTCCGCCAGAACACCGAGGTCGCCCGCCAGCTCGAGTCGTTGCCTGCGATCGCCGCTGCCGCGCACGCGGGTTCACTGTCGTGGGATCAGCTCAAGCCGTTGGTGGAGATAGCGACTCCCGAGACCGACGCCCGGTGGGCCGACCGAGCACCCCGGTACTCACCCGCTGATCTCGAACGCATCGCCCGCAAACAGAAGACCCCCACCGCGGCTGACGCTCAGGCCCGCCGCGACGCCCGCGACTTTCGCTTCTGGGTCCGACCCGGCTCCGGGATGGTCTCCGGGCACTTCGAGCTCCCCGACGTTGACGGCGCCTTCGCCAAAAGCGTCTTCGAACGCATGGCCGAACGCCGCAAACCCCCCGCCGGGGAACCCTGGGCCAAGCTCGGACACCGCATGGCCGACGCGTTCATCGACCTCTGCACGAACTACACCGACGGAAACCCCGGCCCGCTGCGCGCGCACATCACCTTTCATGTACCGCCCGACGGGCCCGCCGAAGTCGACGGCATCCCCATCGCGGACTCCACCCTCGCCGACCTCATGCAGAACGCGATGGCGTCGAACGTCACCGTCGAAGGCGGGCAGCTCTCCGGCGCGCGTACCGACACCGACGCCATCCCCGCCGAAACCAAACGCTTCGTGACCGCCCGCGACCACCACTGCCGCGTCGGCACCTGCGACGAGACCACCAACCTCGACTACCACCACCTCATCCCCCGCAGCGAAGGCGGATCCCACGACCCCGACAACATCGTGCTCGCCTGCAAACGCCGCCGTCACCACCAGATGCTCGTCCCCAACGGACCCTGGCGCCTCGAAGGCAACCCCGCCGAACCCGACGGCTTACACCTCGAACGCGTCAAACAGGTCGCCCGAGCACCCTGAGCAATCTCAGCGTGATGGCGTCACTTCCCCACCAGCTCCTTGACAACTGAAGATGCAAGCGACGGACATGGGTTCATCGCGCGGGCACGCGCGCGATGAACCCCGGGCCACGCTTCACACGCGTCGTGCTTCCTCCGGTGCGTGGGGAACAACGAGATCGGCGGCCACGTCACGCGCTCTGGGGTACAGGATCGCGATGGCCCCGACCGCAAGCACTGCACCCACGACCTGACCACTGAGGAAGCCTGGGACCGATCCAGGCTCGATGCCCGAGAACGAGTCGGTGAGCGTTCGCGCCAGCGTGACTGCGGGGTTCGCGAAGCTGGTGGACGACGTGAAGAAGTACGCCGCGGTGATGTACGCACCGACTGCGAACGGGGCGACCGCTCGACGCCCCGATCGGGCCACACCGAAGACCACGAGCAACAGACCGACGACCACGACCGCGACCGCCACGAGAAGGAACGCCGTGCCGAGCCCTTCGGCGAGGGCCTGCCGCGCGAGTGTGCGGTTCAACACGCAGCGCTGGGCGCGAGGATCTGGCACAGCACCGCCAAGCGCTCTGGGACCATCGAATACCACGCCCACTTCCCCCGCCGCTCGCGTGTGAGCAATCCGGCGTCGACCAGCACCGACAGGTGATGGCTGATCGTCGGTTGACTACGACCCAGCGGCACCACGAGGTCGCACGCACACACCTCACCGCTCGGGCTGTTGGCAACGAGGCTCATCAGCCGCAGCCGGGCCGGGTCGGCCAGCACCTTGAACGCGCTTGCGAGCTCCTCAGCATCGGCCTCGCCCAATGGCGAGCTCAACACCGGTTCGCAGCAGCGGGTGATCGTGCGGACATCCATCTTCACTCCAGGCTTCACACCAGGTTCGTATTGACGAGCATCAATCTATCTGATAGATAGATACTCGTCAATGTGAACCGGATGGAGGAAATCATGGCCCGAGTGCAGCTCGCTCTCAACGTCGCCGACATCGATCAGGCGGTCGACTTCTACTCCCGGCTCTTCGGCGTGGCCCCGAACAAGCGCAAGCCTGGGTACGCCAACTTCGCCGTGGCCGATCCTCCGCTGAAGCTCGTGCTCTTCGAGGCACCCAAAGGTTCGGAGCGCCTCAATCACCTCGGCGTGGAGGTGGAGACGACCGACGAAGTCGGGCAGGCCGCGGCCCGGATCGCCGACGCCGGACTCCCGACGGTCAACGAAGACGGCACCACCTGTTGCTACGCGGTACAGGACAAGATCTGGATCGACGGTCCCGACGGACCATGGGAGTGGTACACGGTGCTCGCCGACGCCGAGACAATGTCGTGTGCCTCAACCGACTGCGGCTGAACATGTCAGAACATCGAGCAAGTGCCGCTCCGTTGTAAAGAGCGCGGTGCAGCGTCACTTGCTCGGGGATGGGAGGAGTCAGCGACGCAGCACGTCGAGGAGAACGGCCGAAGGCACAACGAGCGCGCCGTTGGCCTCGGCGTGATCGCGGACCCAATGGTCCGACGACACGACGACGACCGGAACGCGCTTGGGCCGAGACTCGACCTCCCGCACGACCACGGGATCGGCTTCCTCGCCATCTTCGGAGAACACGATCCGCACACCCGCTCGCCGCGGTGGCTGCACGCCCACTACGTCGGCGCCGTCGAATACCACCACCACATCGCATCGAACCCGCAGATGCAGTCGCTCGAGCGCGGCGACGAGTCGCTCGCGCTGCTCCGCCGGCACCACGTCGGACCAACCCGCCATCGACGCGTTGTAGCCGTCAACGACCAGCACGACACCTCGCGTCCGTAACATCGCGTCGAGCGCCTCGGGCGTGTCGGCCTGCATCCCTGGCGGGCACAGTGGACGCGTGCGTCGAGGCCCCTGCATCGCGTCAGCACCCTGCACCGGTTCGGCACCCTGCATCGCATCGGTCACCGCTACTGCATCGCGCGCCCGGCGAGTGAGTCCTTCGAGTGCAGCCGCCAAACGCTGCGCCTCCTCCGATGCCGCCGCCAGGGCTTCAACCTCAGGACGCGTGAGCGCCGGTGGTGGCTCCGGGAGAGACTGCTCCCGCTCGCTTGTCTCGCGACGCAACATGCGCAGCTCGTGCTCCGCGCCACGCGCTCGGTCGGCTTCACGCCCGAAGCGGGATTCGGCGGCGTCGGCCCGAGCGGTTGCTTGTTCTGCCACCGCGTCGGCATCGCGCCGACGCCGATCGGCGTCTTCCACATCGGAGGCGGCCCGGGCGTCGCGCTCGCGTCGGGTTGCTCGTTCGTCACGCAGCTCCGCCTCAGCCCGAGCAACCTCAGTAAGCGCATCGTCGCGCGCCTGCTCCGCTCGCCGGCGGGCTTCGTTGATCGATTCGAGCCGGGTCTCCCACGCCTTGGCGTCGTCGGCCTGCTCGTGTTCGGTGCGGTCACGCTCGGCCGCGGCGCACACCATCCCGAGCCCGAACGTCCATCCCTTCGGACGGGCCGCATACAGCACCGAGGCAAGCAGTGGGAGGTCGGCGCGCGCTGCCGCGTCGGCAACCCGCTCCACCGCCGATTCCACCCGCCATCCCTCGAGCGCGGCCTCCACCTCGGACTGCTCGCAGAACTTCTCTACGACCTGCTCACGGAAGGACTCATCGACGTCGAGCGCGCGCCGGAGCTGCTGGCGGGCTGGTCCGCTGGTGGTGAGACGACGCCGGTCGAACCCAGCGAGTGGCCGGAGCACCGAGGGAAGATCGGTTGGTGGGAGCTTGGCCAGCACCGCAGCAGCGACATCGAGGAGCGGCACGAGCAACGTCTCGGGGATCGGGAGCGCCTCGATGGTGCGCGCCACCTCGCGCTGCGCGGATCCGCTCATTGCTCGACCGACGCCTCCGCCGGCAGCTCATCGCTCGAGATGGGCTGGATCGCGTCACCAGACGCGCCGCACCAGCGACAGGTGACTTCCTCCACCCGTTCGTCGAGCACGGCCTCGTCCTCGACGCTCAGCTCCCCACCCACGCTGAAGTGGTGGAACGAGCGCGTGCGGCGTGTGGCTACGACATCGAAGCGAGTGAGGTTGCCGCACGCCGAGCAGCGGTAGCGAGCTCTCATGCAGCACAGTGTACCCGTGGAGGCATGGATGCCGAACAGGTGTTCGGCACAGCCAGCCAGGCGCTAGGAGGCCCCCCGACCGCGCCGGGAACCACCGCGACCAGACGGTACGAGCACGTCCTCGGCCTCGTCGGCCCCGTGCGACAATCGCTCGACAGCCGCAAGAAAGAGGGTCACGAGCACGGCAGTGACCAACGCCCAGAGCGCGACGATGACCAACAGCGGGACGAAGCGTCCCAGATCGTGCTTCACGATCACGTCGAGCAGCTTCTGGCCCGTGAGGTACCCCGCCTTACGGGCGGGGATGCCCACGACGACCAGTGCGATCGGCAGCGCGACCACCCACACGAGGATGCGCACCAGGCGCGAGGGCCCGTGAGGGGCCCTGCCCCGCTGGCGCGTGGGTGGCGCCGCAGAACCCGCCGCTCCGATGACGACCTGACCGCCTCCGGCACTCGACGATGAACCGACACCGGCGGGCGCGCTCGAGGCCGCGAGCACGCCGGTGCCACCGTCGGCGCTCCCCCGTCGCCGGCGGGGCACGCTCGGTGCGGCCGGCGCGCCGGCCTCCGACGGCACGGCGCGGCGCCGCGGTGGCGGAGCGACGCCCGAAACGCCCGACGCTGGGAGCTTGAGTCCGCGACCACACCGACCACACGTAATCGTCTCGGGCGCAGGCGTTCCGACTCGCGTACGGGCGCCGCACGACGGGCATTGCAGCGACTCAGCCATCTCAGGATCCTGCCTCTCGAGCGGCAACGCTCGTTCGTACGAATGCTTCCAAGGCCGCGGCGGCGCGCCCGTCGTCGATGGACGCGAACGCCTGCTCAATACCGGCGCCGAGATCGTCGGCGAGGCCCGCCACCACCAACGCCGCGGCCGCGTTGAGCGCGGCGATCTCACGCACCGGGCCGTGTTGGCCCGCGAGCACATGGTGCACCACCTGGGCATTGCCGCTGGCGTCGCCACCGGCGAGCGCGCCCGGTTCCGCGGTGGCGAGTCCGAGCGCAACCGGATCGACCTCGTACTTGGTGACGTCGCCGGCGCGCAGCTCGAACACGGTGGATGTGGTTGTTGTGGTGAGCTCGTCGAGCCCATCGTGGCCGTAGAACACCAGCGCGTGTTCCGCGCCAAGGTCGGCGAGCGCGCCCACGAGCCTCTCGGCCATCGCGGGATCGGAGACGCCGACCGTGCGTCGGGTAGCTCCTGCCGGGTTGGCCAGCGGCCCGAGGAAGTTGAACGTGGTCGGCACGCCGAGCTCTTTGCGCACCGCAGCAGCAAAGCGCAGTGCCGAGTGGAAGCGCTGGGCGAAGCAGAACCCGATCCCGGCCTCGTCGATGCAGCGAGCAACACCGACCGGATCGAGGTCGATGACCACGCCGAGCGCTTCGAGCACGTCGGCCGAGCCGCACTGCGAGGAGGCCGCCCGGTTGCCGTGCTTCGCCACCTTGGCCCCGGCCCCGGCGACGATGAGCGCGGCCATGGTCGAGACGTTCACGGTGCCGGATCGGTCGCCGCCGGTCCCGCACGTGTCGACGAGCGGGGCATCGCCCGACACCTCCACCCGATCGGCGAACCGGAGCATCGTTCGCACAAGCGCTGCGAGCTCTTCGGGCGTCTCGCCCTTGGCTCGCAAGCCGACCGCGAAGCCGGCGATCTGCGCGTCGGTCGCTTCACCCGCGAGGATCGCCGCGAGCGCCTGCTCCGCGAGGGCCGCGGGAAGATCGTCGCGACGCAGGAGTCGACCCAGCACGTCGGGCCAGAGGGTGACGTCGGGCGAGAGGTTCTCGGCCATCAGCCCCACCACGGATCGCACTGCACCGCAGCAGGATAGAGGGGACGGCCTGGATCGCTCCGACGCCTGAATCTAGGGAGCGAGCATGAGATCTAGGCGGTGCGGCGACGCTGACGAACGAGGCGACGGCGCTCACGGGCCGTCATGCCACCCCACACGCCATCCTTCTCACGCGTGGACACGGCGTACTCGAGGCAGGACTCGATCACCGGACAGACGTCACAGATTGCCTTCGCCTGCGCCGCGGCAACGTCGTCCTCTTCGGCAGGATGGAACACCTGGGGATCGACGCCCCGGCACCGCGCCTGGTCGCGCCACGTACTACTCATGCACACTCGCTCCTTGCTGTACCCGGCTGTACCCGGGGGGAGGTCAGCATGTGGGAAAACGGCCAACCCGGTGCCGGTATTCCTGGTTTTCGACCTCCACCGCCAAGAACCTGAGTTCTCGGTGTCCGTTTCCCAAGAGAACGCCGGTCGCGGCCCGTCCGTAGCGGACATCGGGCGACCCGTAGGATCGCCGAGCGTGACAGACAGTCCGGACCAGCAAATCCCCCACGCGGCCCCCCAGCAGGGCGAGTCGAACCGAGTCGGCCAGGGAGCCGCGATCGGCATCGCCGCCGCCCTGA
>CAMDCC010000173.1 GCA_945889545.1 Bifidobacterium breve
CTGCGTGGTCGACGGGAGCGTTGGCGGTGCAGTGATTGGCGCGAGCGTGGTCGTTGGCAGAGCGAGTGACGAGGTGGTGGTGCCGATGCCGATCGGCCCCTGGTCACCATCTCCGCTCGTGATGAGCAGCGTGATCCCGACGCCGATGAAGATCGAGAGCGCCGCCACGATGGCGACGACGATCTGCTGCTGTTTGGTCACACCAGCAAGTGTGACCTACAGGATTCCTCGTGCACCGTCACCCGCGTGTTCCAACAGCAGATCCACCCGCGCGGCGATGCGGGCGACGTCGGGAGACTCGGCGGCTCCACCCCGCGCTCCCTTGAGTCGGCGTACGTAGACGCCTTCCACGATGCACGCCATCTTCCAGTAGGAGAACACGATGAGCCAGGGAAGCGCGTCGAGTGACCGGCCCGAGGTCGTGGCGTACCGCTCTGCGATCTCCGCCCGTCGGCTGAAGACGGGTGCGAGCGTCGGCGCCGATTCGAGGAACGGGCACGGGTCTCCCGGATCGGCCCAGTAGAGCAACGACCACGCGAAGTCGGCCACCGCGTCGCCGATGGTGCAGAGCTCCCAGTCGAGCACCGCGCACACGGTGCGATCGGGCCCGAGGACCACGTTGTCGAAGCGGTAGTCGCCGTGCACGATCGTCGGCGCACCGACTTCGGGTGGAACGGTGCGCGCCAGGCGTTCGTGGAGGTCATCCAACAGCGGCGTCTCGCGAACCTGTGCCGCGTCCACTTGCGTGCGCCAGCGGGCGAGCTGGCGTTCCAGGTACCCGGTGCGATGCCGAGACAGGGTTCCCAACCCGACCGCGTCCGGGTCGAGCGAGTGCATCGCCACCTGCACGTCAACGAGCGATGCCGTCGCGGTCTCGGCCTCTCCCGGGGTCAACCTGGCACCATCGTCGGCCGTGCGCAGGATCGTGCCGTCGACGAACGCCATCACCGAGAACGGCGCGCCGGTCACGTCGATGTCTTCGCAGAGGGCGAGCGCGGCCGGTACCGGCACCGTGCGGTCACGCGACAGCGCATCAAGGATGCGGTACTCGCGCACCACGTCGTGCGCGGTGGCAAGCACCGCGGTTGCCGGCGGTCGCCGCAGTGCCCACAGGTGCCCAACCGCGTCCTCGACTCGGTACGTGAGGTTGGAACCACCCGCAGCGATCAGCGAGTACTCGAGCGGTGGCTCCACGCCGTCAACGTGCTGCTGGAGCCAGGCAGTGACCGCGGGTGCTTCGATGCCGGGAAGTTCGTTCGTCAAGCGCCGGAGGGTAGCGTTCGCGATGCCCGCTCATGGCGCTGCGCGCCAGGCCGCTCGGGCCACGGCTCACTGCGTCGCAGGGTACCTGCGCCGCGATCGCTCGCCTTTGCTCGTGCGAGTTCTTTCTGCCTTTATCGTGCTGTGCACGCTCCTCGTCGGGCCGGTTGCCTCCGCCGCGACGGATCGCGCCGTGCCACCTCCGATCGATCCGCGCCTGCTCATCATCGGCGATTCCGTGATCCTCGGCGCGCAGGGGTGGATCGCCGGGTTCCTCGGGCCGCGAGGTTGGCGGGTGAACCAGACGTCGAGAGAGAGCATGCACACGTGGGAGGCGCCACGGATCATTGATGCCAATCGAGCCCGTGGTGGGATCGGCGACGTGGTCGTGCTGCAGCTCGGCACGAACGACGGCATCAGCGCGTCGGAGCTGTCGTCGTACATGGAGACGACGATGCAACACCTCGCTGAGGTCGACCGGGTCTATTGGGTCAACATGCGTCAGTTCCGCAGCTGGGTCCCCGCGGCGAACGCCGTGATTGCTGCGGCAGCCGTGAAGTGGCCGAACCTGCGGATCATCGATTGGGACGCCCGCGCGACGCCTGACCCGTCGCTCGTCTACGCCGATGGGTACCACCTCACCGGCGGTGGCCAGCTCGTGATGGCAGAGCTCATCGCCACGACGCTCGACGAATTCGTGCTCGAGACCGGTGGGGCGCCGACGACGACGACCACACTTCCGACAACGTCGACATCGATCGAAACGTCGTCGACTGAGGTGTCGGTACCGCGCAAGACCAGCGGTGTCAGCCTCATCACGGTGCTGGCTGGTCTGGCTGGCGTGCTGCTCATTGCGGGGATCGGCGCGATGTTCGCGATGCGCGTCAGGCGGAAACCCGACTCGTCGGCGTGAACTTCACCGGCATGTGTTTTATGCCGTTGATGAAGTTTGACCGGAGGCGCTCGACGGGGCCGGCGAGCTCCATCTCGGGGATGCGGGTCAGGAGCTCCTCGAACATCACCTTGATCTCGAGGCGCGCGAGGTGCGAGCCGAGGCAGAAGTGTGGGCCACCGCCGCCGAACGCGACGAAGTCGTCGGCAGGCGTGCGCGAGATGTCGAAGGTGTGCGGATCGTCGAACACATCGGGGTCGTGATCCGCGGCGATGTACCAGAGCGCCACCTTGTCGCCTTGCTTGATGTGCTCACCGTGGAGCTCGATGTCGTCCTGCGCGGTGCGACGCATGTACATGACGGGTGACGCGTAGCGGAGCATCTCGTCGACCGCCTGCGGGAGTAGCGACATATCGGCCTGGAGCTTGGCGCGCTGCTCGGGGTACTCGATGAGCGCGAGCATCCCGTGCGAGATGAGATTGCGGGTGGTCTCGTTGCCAGCCACCGTGAGGAGCTCGAAGAAGAGGTCGAACTCCATGTCGGTGAGGCGCTCACCCTCCACCTCGGCACCGAGCAGCACACTGATGATGTCGTCGCCCGGGTCGGCCCGTTTCTTCGCGGCCAGGTCGTTGGCGTAGACGAACATCTCCATCGCGGCGGTCGTTGCTTCCTCCGCACTCACCGCGTATTCCGGGTCTTCTGAGCCGATCATGCGGTTGCTCCACTCGAACAGCTGGTGCCGATCGGCGTGAGGGACCCCCATCATCTCGGCGATCACCTGGAGTGGGAGCTCGGCGGCAACGTCGACGACGAAGTCGCACGAGCCGCGTTCGATGATGTTGTCGACGATGTCGCGGGCGATCTCATTGATGCGTTCGTGGAGCCGTCCGATCATGCGCGGGGTGAAACCCTTGTTGACGAGCAACCGAAGCTTCGTGTGCTTCGGGGGGTCCATCGTGAGCATCATCATTTGCTGCTGTTCAATCTGTTCCTCCGTCAGCTCGTGCAGCGTGATGCCGCGCTCGCTCGACGCGTGCTCCCAGTCGTGGCTGATCCGACGGAGGTCGTCGCGACGGGTGATGCACCAGAAGCCCGGGCCGTCGGCCTCCGGGTGGAAGTAGGCGGGGGCCTCGCGCCGCAGCACGTCGAACTGATCGTGGGGCACACCCTGGACGAACGTCTCGAGATTCGTCAGATCGACGTCGGTGATCGTGGGCACAGAGACCTCCAGATCGTGGGCCAGTTGAGCGACCCTAGAACGACTCGACATCACTCGGGAGGGTTTTCAGGAGGCCGTAGACCCTGCTGTGATGGTGGACCCAATTCGCGGTGTCCGGACTGAGCCGCATCAGGATGTCGACGACGCGGTTGAAGTCGTCGTTGAGGTTGCGTTGGAAGATTGGCTCATGGTGAGCGATCCGGTTCCGAAGTGTTCGCAGCCGGTCGAGCTGATCATGAAGATCCTTGCGCTGTGGGCGCGGTGCAAAGCGTTTCGCGAGGTCGGTCCTCCAGAGTGAGCGGTCATATCTGTTGGAAAAGAGTCTGACCCAGAAGCCAAAGCTCAGTTCAGCGATCACGCGCCCTGGAGTCATCGGGTTCCGTCGCACCAGGATCCCGCCCTCAGCAGTATGGACGAGGCTCCGCTCAGCATTCTGGAGCGGCGCCGCTTGGTCGAACCAAGTCGCTCCATATGCGTCACTCAGAGTTTCGTGGACGGCATTACGAAGGATGACTTCGCAGGCCTGCAGTGGACCGTGGAACGCGGCCGCGATCGCGGTGTTCCAGGCATAGAGCTGCAGCGCAGCCGCTTCGGTCCCGGCCTTGGTCAAGTAGGTCTGGAATCGGTCTATGGACAAGCCGTCGGAGAGTGCAGCGCATACTTCCGAGCCGTATCCAAAGCGACGGGTGTTCGCCAAGGTTCTTCTCCTCTACAATGTTCTCCGTACGCCCTCACGCGCCTCTCCCGCTTCGCCGGTGATGCCAGTGGGGGCAGATACTTCAGAAGCGGCCCTCCTTCGGGAGGGCCGCTTCGCGTCTTGACTCCCCACCTCTGAGGTTCGGGACTGGAACACGTTACGATTCGCGAGGCGATCGGGCCAGCGTTCGGAAGGAAAACGTCTCTATGCATGATCTCGTGATCCGCGGGGGGACGGTGGTTGACGGCACCGGTTCGGCGCCCAGGCTGGGCGACGTGGCCATCGACGCCGGGAAGATCACCGAGGTCGGGCGGGTCGACGTCGCTGGCGAGCAGGAGATCGACGCCACCGGGATGCTGGTGACCCCAGGCTTCGTCGACGTGCACACCCACTACGACGGCCAGGTCACCTGGGACCCGATGCTCACGCCGTCGACCTGGCACGGCGTCACCACGGTCGTGATGGGCAACTGTGGCGTGGGCTTCGCGCCCGCCCGCCCCGACAAGCACGACTGGCTCATCGGGCTGATGGAGGGCGTTGAGGACATCCCCGGCGCAGCGCTCTCGGCTGGCATCAAGTGGGGATGGGAGACCTTCCCCGAGTTCCTCGATTTCCTCGACACACAGAAGCTCGCGATCGACATCGCCACCCAAGTGCCGCACGGCTCGGTGCGCGGCTACGTGATGGGGGATCGCGGCGCGCGCAATGAGCCCGCCACGCCGGAAGACATCGAGCAGATGGCGCGCATCGTGCGCGAAGGCATCGAAGCCGGAGCGCTCGGCGTCTCAACTTCTCGCACGATCGCCCACCGCGCGATCGACGGCGAACCGGTGCCGGGCACCTTCGCTGCCGAGGACGAGCTGTTCGCGATGGGCCGTGCGCTCTCCGACGCCGGGTCCGGTGTCTTCGAGCTCGCGCCGGCCGGCGTGATGGGTGAAGATCTCGCCGCGTCGGAGAAGGAGATGGACTGGATGCGCCGGCTCGCCCGCGAGACCGGGCGTCCCGTCACCTTCGCGCTGCTCCAGCACGACATGGATCCGGACCAGTGGAAGAAGATGCTCGACCTCGCCGGCGAGGCGTACGACGAAGGCGTGCCGATCCGACCGCAGGTCGCCGGTCGTCCGCTTGGCTTGCTGCTCGGGCTCCAGACCTTCCACCCGCTGCGCGGCCGGCCGAGCTACGACCCGATCGACGCGCTGCCGCTCGACGAGAAGGTCGCGGCGATGCGCGATCCCGACCTGCGGGCGCGCATCCTTTCGGAGAGCCCCGCGGCCGACGATCGCATGGCATTCATCGGCATGGGCCTCGACCGTATCTTCAAACTCGGTGAACCACCCGACTACGAGCCCGCGCCCGACCAGAGCCTCGCCGCGCTGGCCGAGCGAGCGGGTCTTGACCCGTCGGAGTACTTGTACGACCTGTTGCTCGAGAACGACGGCCGTGAGCTCCTACTGCGCCCGCTGCTCGGGTACAGCAACTTCACGCAAGACCCCATTCGCGAGATGGTGTTGCACCCGGCGACCGCGCTCGGTCTCGGCGACGGCGGCGCGCATGTTGGTGCCATCTGCGACGCGAGTATCGAGACGTACATGCTCACGCACTGGGCGCGCGACCGTTCACGCGGTGAGAAGCTCCCACTCGAGCTCGTAGTGCGCAAGATGACGAGCGACACCGCTTCGCTGTACGGATTCGGCGACCGCGGTGTGCTCGCACCGGGCAAGCGAGCCGACGTCAACGTGATCGACCACGCCAACCTCACATTGCACCGACCGGAGATGGTCTACGACCTGCCGGGTGGTGCCCGCCGTCTGCTCCAGACTGCCGACGGGTACCGTGCCACCCTCGTCGCCGGCCAGATCATTCGCCGCGACGGTCACGACACCGATGCTCGTCCGGGGCGCCTCGTGCGCGGACCACAAGGAGCCTGATCATGGGCAAAGTCTCTGCAGTCGCCAAGCTCGAAGTGAAACCCGGGAAGGCCGATGCCTTTCCGGCAGCGTTCGACGACATGTTCAAGCACATCGCGGCTCACGAGGACGGCACCGAGCACTACGTGCTGCACCGGTCGACCAAAGACCCGAACGTCTTCTACATGACCGAGATCTACGCCGACCAAGCCGCACTCGACGCGCACGCCTCGAGCGACGCCATGGCGTCGCTTGGTGCGTCACTGGGCGACTTCATCACCAACGTCGACCTCGACTTCTGCGTCCCAGTGAAGTCTGCAAAGAGCGACCTGTAGCCAGCCCCCGTTCTCGGCACGCTCAACAACGCATGGATATGTTCAGCGTGCCGAGAATATGGAGGTCAGGGTTCAGGGTTGCTCGATGAGCTCGAGCATGGTGCCGTCGGGGTCGGGGAAGAGCAGCGCGCGCAGGTCGGGGATGTCTGGTCCCATCGCGAGGTTGGCCGGTGGCGTGACGCACTTGACGCCGAGAGTGCACAGCTCGTCGTAGGCCGCGTCGATGTCGTCGGTGAGGAGCGCCATCCGGTAGATCCCGAGGTGGTTGGCCGCGTCGTACGGCGCGCCCGCAGGCTTGGGCGAGTTCCAATGCACGAGGTCGATGGCGAAGTCGAACGAGCCGCGGGGGTCGTCGAGGTACGCCA
>CAMDCC010000174.1 GCA_945889545.1 Bifidobacterium breve
CGCGCGGGGTTCATCGCGCGGGGTTCATCGCGCGGGGTTCATCGCGCGGGGTTCATCGCGCGGGGTTCATCGCGCGGGGGTCATCGCGCGGGGTTCATCGCGCGGGGTTCATCGCGCGGGGTTCATCGCGCGTGTCAGCGCGCGCGATGAACCCGTGTGCGTCTGTTGCATCTTCAGTTGTCAAGGAGCTGGTGGGGAAGTGACGCCGTCACGTCTGATCGCAAACTGGGCTTCGGCCTGGTTGGGTTCAGGGTGCTCGGGCGGTGTGTTTGACGCGTTCGAGGTGTAACCCGTCGGGTTCGGAGGGGTTGCCTTCGAGGCGCCAGGATCCGTTGGGGACGAGCATCTGGTGGTGGCGGCGGCGTTTGCACGCCAACACGATGTTGTCGGGGTCGTGGGTGCCGCCTTCGCAGCGGGGGATGAGGTGGTGGTAGTCGAGGCTTTCGGTCTCGTCGCAGGTGCCGACGCGGCAGTGGTGGTCGCGGGCGGTCACGAAGCGTTTGGTCTCGGCGGGGATGTCGTCGGTGTCGGTACGCGCGCCGGAGAGCTGGCCGTCGCCGACGGTGACGTTCGACGTTGTCGCGTGTTCGAGGAGGTCGGCGAGGGTCGAATCGGCGATGGGGATCCCATCGACTTCGGCCGGTCCATCCGGCGGTACATGAAACGTGATGTGTGAACGGAGCGGACCCGGGGTCGCGTCGGCGTAGTTCTTGCAGAGGTCGATGAACGCGTCGGCCATGCGGTGTCCGAGCTTCTCCCACGGTTGTCCGGCCGCGGGCTTGCGGCGTTCGGCCATGCGTTCGAAGACGCTTTTGGCGAAGGCGCCGTCGACGTCGGGCAGCTCGAAGTGCCCGGAGACCATTCCGGAGCCGGGCCGGACCCAGAAGCGAAAGTCGCGCGCTTCGCGGCGGGCTTTGGCGTCAGCCTCGGTGGGGACCTTCTGCTTGCGGGCGATGCGTTCGAGGTCGGCGGGTGAGTATCGCGGGGCCCGTTCGGCCCAGCGGGCGTCGGTCTCCGGTGTGGCGAACTCCACCAACGGCTTCAGTTGATCCCACGACAACGAACCAGCGTGCGCGGCCGCGGCGATCGCCGGCAAAGACTCGAGCTGGCGGGCCACCTCGTTGGTCTGACGGATGGTGCGGGGCGACTCGTTGTGGGAGCCGCGCAGGATCTCCTCGTTGAGGTCGACTTTTCCCCGTTCGTCGAGCACTCGCCGCAGGGCCAGCTCCTCGACCTTCAGGGCGCGCTGTTCGGCCACGACCCCGTCGAGGCGGGTCCGGATCCAGGCGGTGTCGTGGCACCGGATCTCGGTGAGGCGATTCGTCCAGTCGAACATACGTTCGCATCATAGGCACGCCGTGTGACACTGTCAAACGGAACCAAAACATGCCTCTGAGCAGCCAAAACGCCAACAATTGTGGCCGGTTGTCCCTCTTCGCGCGCCTTTGGTGCCCCCGAAGAAGCGCCAGAGCTGGTTGCGGTCGATCGGTCACCGGAGCTCGTCTCACAACTGGGATGACGACGGGAGCTCCCGCTCTCTGGTGCCGGTTTTCTGGTGCCGGTTTTCTGGTGAAGGGTGCGCTTGCCCACTACGTTGCCGTTCGGTGACCACGCGCGGAGTCGTCGACACGATTCGGGGTGAGAGCCCCGAGCAACGAGAGCAGTTCATCCTCGAAGTGTTCGACGACGCGTTCGGGAAGTTGGCCGACCGTGATCCCGCCGCATTCCAAGGCAAGTTCCGCAAGATGGCGGCCAGTGCGTTCGCGTTCTACCGCGGCAGCGCGTGTCTCTACTACGCAGATGTCGTCCGCGACCATGACGCATTCTCCGACTCCGCGGCGATGCGAGTGTGGATCCAGGGAGATCTGCACGCTGCCAACTTTGGGACGTACATGAACAGCGAGGGGCGCCTCGTCTTCGACGTCAACGACTTCGACGAGGCGTACGTGGGACCCTTCACCTGGGACCTCAAGCGGTTGGCTGCGAGCCTGGCGTTGCTCGGGTACGAGAAGGCGCTGAGCGACGGCCAGATTGTCGAGATGATCACCACGACGGCCAAGAGCTACGCGGCGCAGGTGAAGCGATTCGCGAGCAAGGAGCACACGGAGGGCTTTGCTCTCACGCTCGACAACACCGAGGGCCAGCTCCTCGACATCATCCGGGGCGCTCGGCTCAAGACGCGGGTCGCGCTTCTCGACCAGCTCACCGTCGTCGAGAATTACGACCGTCACTTCCGTACGGGTCCCGATACCAAGGCCGTTGATGACAAGACGCGGCAGAAGTTCGAGGCTGCGTTCACCGGCTATCTCGAGACGATTCCCGCCAGGAAGCTGCAGAGTCGCGTGAGTTACACGATCAAAGACGTGGTGACGCAGCGGGGTGTCGGCATCGGCAGCGCGGGCCTTCCTTCGGTCAACTTCCTCGTGGAGGGGCCCACCCAGGCGCTCGAGAACGACATCGTGATCTACATGAAGCAGTCTGCGAAGGCCGCACCCAGTCGCGTGGTCGCCGACGAGCACGTCAGCAGCTACTTCGTGCACCAGGGTCACCGCACGGTCGTCTCGCAGCGCGCACTCCAGGCGTATTCGGATCCGTGGCTCGGCTATACGGAGCTCGAGGGAGCCGGCCAGCTTGTTGCAGAGGTCGGGCCGTATGTGAGTGACCTCGACTGGACCGACATCAACGACTTCGACGAGATCGTGGAGCTCCTCACGTTCCTCGGTCGCGCGGTTGCCAAGATCCACTGCGTCTCCGACGTCGACAGCGATCAGACCTTGATCGATGTGTCGACCGACGAAGCGATCAGCGAAGCACTCGACGGACGAGAGGACGAGTTTGTGGCAGAGATCGTGAACTTCGGGCAGCAGTAAGGCGATGTCGCCCGTGACGACCATCAGCTCTTCATCGACGCGTTCCGCAATCACCGGATCATGGGGCTATGAGCGGGCCCGCCGGACTCTTCCGGCACGCAGTCGCCAGCGGCGACCCACTGCAGGACCGCGTGATGCTCTGGACCCGCGTCACCAGCGATGACCCCGGTCCGATCGATGTCACGTGGACGTTGGCTCGCGATCGTGATCTGCATGAGGTGGTCCAAACCGGCACCGCCACGGCCGAACCCGACCGCGATCACACCGTGCACGTCGACGTCGGCGACCTCGAGCCGGCAACCACCTACTACTACGGCTTTGCGACCCAGGGTGAGCAGTCGCCGACGGCACGCACCCGCACGTTGCCCGGCCCGGGCGCCGAGCATCTGCGCTTCGCGATGGTGTCGTGCGCGAGCTACAACGCGGGCTTCTTCAACGCATTCGGGCGGATCGCCGAACGGGAGGACCTCGACTTCCTCTTGCATCTCGGTGACTACATCTACGAGACGCCGAACATGTTGCCGCCAGGCGCGCCGCAACCACCAGAGATCGGACGACCGTTCGATCCGATCCATCAGTGCCTGACGCTCGACGACTACCGGCGCCGATATGCGCAATATCACGGCGACCCCGACATCCAGGCCATGCATATGATGCACCCGATGATCGGCACCGTCGACGATCACGAGTTCGCCGACGGCGCGTGGCGAGATGGTTCGTCGTGGCACAAGGACGAGGTCGATGGCCCGTTCGCCGATCGCAAGGCCGCCGCGTTCCAGGCTCGGTGGGAGTGGCTGCCCTGTCGTCCACCCGACCCCACCGACATGACGCGGGTGTACCGCACTGTGCCGATCGGTGACCTCGCCGATCTGTTCATCATCGACACCCGTACTCGGCGCGACGAGCCCGGTAACCTGCCTGATCGCGACGACCCCGCGCGCACGCAGCTCGGTGTCGAGCAGCGCGAGTGGCTGTTCGGGGAGCTCGACCGGTCGACGGCGCACTGGCGGCTGCTCGGGAACGCGTCGGTGATGGGCCAGACCTGGTCGGAGCACCTCCCCGAGTCGGTTACCAACGCGTTGAAGCTGTTGAAGCTCGCGGGGGAGAACGGCGTGGAGCCCGACCCCGACCATTGGGGTGGGTATCCCGCCGAGCGCGTCGCGTTGCTCGACAAGCTTGATGAACCGCCTGGCAAGACGGTCGTGCTGAGCGGCGATGTGCACGTCGGGCTCGCCATCGAGCTGCACGACCATGCAGCCCCGGGGCGGGACCCCGTCGCGGTTGAGTTCGTCACTTCGAGCCTCACGTCGATGAACATCGACGACAAGATGGGCTGGCCGCGCCGCGATGAACGTTCGCTCGAGATCGAGCGAATCGCCATCGAGACCGTCCCGCACTGGAAGTGGTGCGAGCTCGACAGCAACGGCTACGTCGTGATCGACGTCACCCGGGATCGCGTCTTGGCGGAATGGTGGTTCGTCGACACGGTGCTCGCGCCGTCGACGCACGAGGAATGCGGCGGGCGTTGGATGGTCGAGCACGGGCGACCGTTTGCGGTGCCCGCTCCCTGATCCTGGTTCTCTGACGAGCCGAGCTACATCGAGCGCAACAGCGCGCGCGTCCGCTCACGCTCCGGCGTTCCGGGCTTGGCGAACTCAGCCGCAATGAGATCGGTGGCGCCGATGGACGCGAGGTGCTCGAGTTGCGTTCGCACCGAGTCTTCGTCGCCAACGATCACGACATCACTCGGATCCGCGGCGCCCTCGCGGTCGAGCATCGCCCGGTACGAGGGGAGTGCGCCGTACATCGAGTAGATCCTCGCGGCGCGCGCACGCTGTGTTTCGACGTCATCGGTCACACACACCGGCAGTCCCACGACGACGCGTGGTGCAGGGCGGCCAGCCGCGGTGGCGGCGCCAGTGATCGCGGGAACCACGTGATCAGCGATGGTGGACGGACCGGTCATCCATGTGATCGTGCCGTCGGCCGATCCGCCCGCGAGCTCGAGCATCTTCGGGCCGAGCGCGGCAAGCAGGATCGGCATGGGCGCGGCGCCCTCGATCGCGACCGAGCCGTTGGTGCTGAGCGTCTCGCCACTGAACTCCACCTTGCCCGTGTGTACGAGCGAATTGACGATCGTCAGGTACTCGCGCATGTGTCGCAGCGGCTTGTCGTACGACATGCCCCACATGCCTTCGACGATGACCTGGTGCGAGAGCCCGATGCCCAGCGTGAGCCGTCCGCCGCTCATCGACTGGGCGGTCAGGGCCTGCTGGGCCATGGTCATCGGATGGCGCGCATAGGTGGGGACCACGGCGGTACCGAGCTCGATGTTGGGAACCTCGCGCCCGATCAGTCCGAGGAGCGCGAGCGCGTCGTGACCGAAGATCTGCGGCAACCAGTACGTTGCAAATCCTTCGTCGTGGGCAGCGGCCGCGTCGGCGACCACCTCGTCAATCGTGCGCCCGGCGGTGTCGCCGCCAAAGATCCCGATCCTCAACGTCGCGCTCATCGTTCCTCCTGGCTGGATGACTGGCTGGATGACTGGTTGGCTGGATCAGCTGACGACGCCAGCGGCGCGCAGCTCTTCGATCTGGTCACCGAGGCCGAGCTCGCTCAGGATCGCGTCGGTGTGTTGGCCGAGGTCCGGTGCCGGCGAACCCAGGTGCGCTGGTGTTGCTTCGAACTGCGCCGGGTGGCGCGGTTGGCGCACGGCGCCGACCGTCGGGTGCTCGGACTCGACGAGCAGTCCGATCGCTTCGGCATGGGGATCCGCACCCAGCTCCTCCGGTCGTATCACCACGCCGCAGGGCACGCGCTCGGCCTCGAGTCGCGTCATTGCGTCCTTGGTGGACATCGTTGCTGCGGCGTCGTAGCACTGCTCGACCAACGCGTTCGTCATCTCTCGGTTACGAATCCGTTCGGTGATCGTCGCGACGCGGGGATCGTCGTAGCCGTCGACGCTGAACGCGCGGCACAGGCCCGCGAAGTCGGCGTCGGATGTTGGGGTCGCGACGCCCCACCCATCGGTGAACTGCAGCGGACGAAAGGTGGAGACAAAGCTGGATGGTTGTGTGCCGTCGGCCATCAACAGCACCTCGTTGCCGGCTGCGTCGATCCAGAGGAACGACACGATCGCGTCCAACATCGAGAGGTGGAGGTGTTGGCCGCCGGCGCCGCGCTCGCGCGCGAAGAGCGCTGCGGTGATCGCCTGCGCCGCGTAGAGGGCGGTGACCTTGTCGGCTGCGGTCTGGCGGAGGAACTGCGGCTGGCCGGTCGTCGGATCACCCTGATTCGCGGCGAACCCGCCGTAGGCCTGGATGACGGTGTCGTACGCACCCTTGTGTGCGTACGGTCCTACTGGTCCAAAGCCCGAGAGCGACGCGTACACGAGGTTGGGGTTCTCAGGCCGAAGGTCGTCGTATCCGACGCCGAGGCGCTCGACCACTCCCGGCCGGTAGTTCTGCACGACCACGTCGACGTCGCGGGCAAGGCGTCGGACGATGTCGCGTCCCTGTTCTGTGTGCACGTCGACCGCGATCGACCGCTTGCCGCGATTGCACATGAGGAAGAGCGCGCTCATGCCGTTCACCGACACACCGACCCAACGCCCGATGTCGCCGATGCCCGGTCGCTCGACCTTGATCACCTCGGCGCCCTGGTCGGCGAGCATTGTGACCGCGTACGGACCGGTGGCGGCGATCGACAGGTCGAGCACGCGCATGCCGGCAAGTGGTCCCGTCGC
>CAMDCC010000175.1 GCA_945889545.1 Bifidobacterium breve
GATCCGTCGTACGCCGGCCAGATGATCGCGTTCACGTATCCGCACATCGGTAATTACGGTGTCAACGACGAGGACATGGAGAGCCATCGACCGTTCTGTCGGGGCGTGATCGTGCGCGATCTTGCGCGTCGGTCGAGCAGCTGGCGCGCCACCGGCACCCTCTCCGACTTCCTGGTCCAGCACCACGTTCCTGGGATCACGGGCATCGATACGCGCCGTCTCACTCGCCATCTGCGTGACGTCGGCGCGATGCCCGCGGCGATGGGCACCGACGAGCAGCAGGTGCGAGCCGCTGCTCAAGGGGCGCAGGGGACCGATGGCGTCGACCTGGTCGCAGAAGTCACGACTCGCGAGCCGTACTCAGTGGGCGACGGCGACGCACCGTTCTCGGTCGTCGCCTACGACTTCGGCATCAAACGCACGATCCTGCGCCGGCTCACCGCAGTCGGCTGCCGGGTCGAGGTTGTGCCCGCGACCACTTCGGCGCGGGATGTGCTGGCGCGCCAGCCCAACGGCGTATTCCTCTCCAACGGGCCCGGCGATCCCGCCGCGGTGCAGGGCGTCGCCGAGCAGGTCGCGGCACTGCTCGGCGAGGTGCCCGTGTTCGGCATCTGCTTGGGTCACCAGATCCTTGGACGCGCACTTGGTGCGACTACCACCAAGCTGCGGTTCGGTCATCACGGAGCGAACCATCCCGTGCGCCACGAATCGACCGGGCGAGTCGAGATCACCAGTCAGAACCACAACTACGTCGTGCAGGCCGACACGGTTCCCGGTGGTGCCGATGTGACGCACGTGAACCTCAACGACGGCACCGTCGAAGGGCTTCGCGTCCGCGGCGTGCCCGCGTTCAGCGTGCAACACCACCCCGAAGCCGCCCCGGGCCCGCACGACGCCGCGTACCTCTTCACCGAGTTCACCGACTTGATGATGGCGACCTGATGACGGCTACCTAATGACAGCTACCTGATGGACACCTGATGCCACGCCGCGACGACATCCACAGCATCCTGATCATCGGGAGCGGGCCGATCATCATCGGGCAGGCGTGCGAGTTCGACTACTCGGGAACGCAGGCGTGTCGCGTGCTGCAACGCGAGGGCTACCGGGTGATCCTGGTCAACTCGAATCCGGCCACGATCATGACCGACCCGGAGTTCGCCGACGCCACGTACGTCGAGCCGCTCGACGTCGAGAGCGTCACGCGCGTCATCGAACGCGAGCGTCCCGATGCGCTGCTGCCCACGATCGGGGGGCAGACCGCGCTGAACCTGGCGATCGCTCTGCATGACGCCGGCGTGCTGGAGCGTTACGACGTGGAGCTCATCGGTGCCAGTGTCGAAGCGATCCACACGGCGGAGGACCGTTCGCGCTTCAAGGCCGCCATGCAAGAGATCGGGCTCATCGTTCCCTTGTCCGGCTTCGCCTACACGGTCGCCGAGGCACTCGAAGTGGCGAGCACGATCGGGTATCCGGTCGTGGTGCGCCCCTCGTTCATCCTCGGGGGTGGTGGCACGGGTATCGCCGGCGAGCAGGATGAGCTCGAGCAGATCGCCGCGCACGGGCTTGCTACGAGCCCGTCGACCGAGATCCTGGTGGAGCAGTCGGTCCTTGGGTGGAAGGAGTACGAGCTCGAGCTCATGCGTGACACCGCCGACAACGTGGTTGTCATCTGCTCGATCGAGAACTTCGATCCGATGGGTGTGCACACCGGCGACTCGATCACCGTTGCGCCGGCTCAGACTCTCACCGACGTGGAATACCAGCGGATGCGCGACGCGGCCTTCGCATGCATCCGGCGCATCGGTGTCGATACCGGTGGCTCGAACATCCAGTTCGCCATCCACCCGGAGACGGGCGAAATGGTCGTGATCGAGATGAATCCGCGTGTGTCGCGGTCCAGCGCGCTGGCGAGCAAGGCCACTGGCTTCCCCATCGCCAAGATCGCCGCGTCGCTCGCCGTGGGGTATCGCCTCGACGAGATCCTCAACGACATCACGGGCGTCACACCGGCATCGTTCGAGCCGACGATCGACTACGTCGTCACGAAGATCCCGCGGTGGGCCTTCGAGAAGCTTCCCGGGGCGTCGTCGGTGCTCGGCACGCAGATGCAGTCGGTGGGTGAGGTGATGGCCATCGGGCGCACGTTCCCCGAGTCGTTGCAGAAGGCGCTGCGCAGCTTGGAGACCGGGCGCAGCGGTCTCAACTGCGACCCGGCCGAAGCCGCGCTCGATCGCATCGATCTCGACGAGCTGGTGCGGGCCGCGGCCACAGCCACGCCCGATCGGATCTTTCAGGTGGAGGCGGCGCTCCGCCGGGGTGCCACCGTCGAACGCATGCACGAGGCCACGGCGATCGACCCGTGGTTTCTCGATCAGATGCTCGCCATCACTGAGGAGCGTGCCGCGTTGACCGGCCGCAAACCCGGCGACCTCACCCGGGCCGACTGGCGCCGCGCCACGGGACTGGGCTTCTCCGACGACCAGCTCGCGTATCTCTGGGACACGACGAGCACAGCGGTGCGAGAGGCGCGAATCGCCGCGGGTGTTCCCGTCACGTTCAAGACGGTCGACACGTGTGCGGCGGAGTTCGCGGCGAACACGCCATACCACTACGCCACGCACGAAGACGAGGATGAGGTGGCTGCGGTCACGCGCGACGCGGTGGTGATCCTCGGGAGTGGACCGAACCGCATCGGCCAGGGCGTGGAGTTCGACTACTGCTGCGTGCACGCGGCGTTCGCGCTCTCCGACGCTGGGTACGAGACCGTCATGATCAACTGCAACCCGGAGACGGTCTCCACCGACTACGACACGAGCGATCGCTTGTTCTTCGAGCCGATCACCCTCGAGTCTGTCCGCGACATCTGCGACGCGCTTCGTCGCAACGGCCCGCGCCTTCGGGGCGTCATCGTCTCGCTGGGCGGCCAGACCCCGCTGAAGATCGCCCACGGCCTCGAAGAGATCGGCATTCCGATTCTGGGGACGACGCCCGCGTCGATCGATCTCGCCGAGGACCGTGAGCGGTTCAACGAGCTCTGCGAAGCGCTCGCGATCCCGCAGCCGGAGGGCGGCATCGCCGTTGATGCAAACGCGGCTGCCGAGATCGCCGAGCGCATCGGGTATCCCGTCCTCGTGCGGCCCTCGTATGTGTTGGGCGGCCGCGCGATGCAGATCGTCTACGACGCTGCGGCATTGGCGTCGGCGATGGCCGAGCTCGCCAGCGAGGGGAGCCTCGGACGCGAAGGAGGCCTGTCGGCGGAGCGCCCGGCGTTGGTCGATCGTTTCCTCGAAGACGCGGTCGAGGTTGACGTTGATGCCATCCGCGACGACGCCGGCGAGGTACTCATAGGCGGCGTGATGGAGCACATCGAAGAGGCCGGCGTGCACTCGGGCGACTCCGCGTGTGCCATCCCGCCGCCCACGCTCACGGCTGCGGTGGTTGCCACGATCGAGATGCACACTCGCGCACTGGCTGAGGCGCTCGGTGTGTGCGGGTTGCTCAACGTGCAGTACGCGGTGAAGGACGGCGGGGTGTTCGTGATCGAAGCGAACCCACGTGCGAGTCGCACCGTGCCCTTCGTGAGCAAGGCAACGGGTGTGCCGCTCGCCAAGGTTGCCGCGCGGGTGATGACCGGTTCTACGCTTGCTGGCCTGCGCGATGAGGGACTGCTCGTGCCCCCGGCAGCGGGAGGTCACGTCGCGGTGAAAGAGGCGGTGCTGCCCTTCAACCGCTTTCCCGAGGTCGACACGGTGCTCGGACCCGAGATGCGCTCGACCGGTGAGGTCATGGGCGTCGACCGCTCGTTCGGCCTGGCGTTCGTCAAGAGCCAAGCCGCAGCAGGGAACGCTCTCCCGATGAGTGGCACGGTGTTCCTGTCACTCGCCGACCGCGACAAGCCCGCGGGGCTCGGTGCAGCGCGCCGCTTGGCCGAACTTGGATTCTCGTTGGCCGCCACGACCGGAACGGCCGCCGCGCTGGAAGCCGAAGGGCTCCAGGTGGCCGTGGTCGTAGCCAAGGTGGGTGAGCCGGGCATCGACGCGGTCGACCTGATCTCGTCCGGCAAGATCGACCTCGTCATCAACACGCCACGAGGGAGCGGGCCCCGCGCCGACGGCAATCACATCCGTCGTGCGGCAACGCGCCACGGCGTGACGTGCATCACGACGGTTGCTGCCGCCCTCGCCGCCGCCGCTGGGATTGCCGAGTGGATGACCAGCGAGCCAATGGTTCGGCCGTTGCAGGAGTACCACCGCGACGGGCAGCTCCCGTTGGGGGTGTGAGCGTGGCCGCTCGGTCCGTCTCTGCTCGTTCCGTCTCTGGTCGGTCCGTCTCTGCTCGGTCCGGCGCCGTCGACATGGGCGTTCGGCTTGGGTCGCTCGAGCTCGCCAATCCAATCGTCACCGCGTCGGGCACATTCGGCCACGGCGCCGAGGTGGCCCACCTTTGCGATCCGTCGCGTCTCGGCGCCGTCACTGCGAAGTCGCAGGCTCCGTTTGCATGGCCGGGGAACGCGTCACCGCGCTTGCATCCGGCTGCGTGCGGGATGGTCAACGCGGTCGGGTTGCAAGGGCAGGGCATCGAGCATTGGATCAATCACGACCTTCCTGCGCTGCGCGCGCTCGGCGCGGTCGTGATCGCGTCGATCTGGGGCCACGGAGTCGATGACTTCGCGCAGGCGGCTGCGCTGCTGGTCGCGGTCGAGCGCGACGTCGCCGCGGTCGAGATCAACCTGAGCTGTCCCAACGTGAACGGTGGCAACACGATCTTCGCTCACGATGCCGACGCCACTCGGCAAGTGGTCACCGCGGTCATCGACGCTGGAGTCACGGTGCCGGTGTTCGCCAAACTCTCGGCCGGCGTTGCCGACCTCCCACAGATCGCGGGCGTGGCACTGGAAGCTGGTGCGACCGGTCTCACGCTCATCAACACGGTGCGAGCGCTACTCGTTGATGCCGAGCTCCGACGCCCCACCCTCGGAAGTCGGGGCGGTGGGCTCTCGGGAAGTGCCATCAAGCCGATCGCATTGAGAGCCGTGTTCGACGTCTCGCAGGCGCACCCTGGAGTTCCGATCATCGGCACCGGCGGCGTGTCCACCGGGACGGACGCGGTCGAGATGCTCCTGGCCGGGGCGAGCGCAGTCGGAGTCGGGACCGCCACCTTCGCGGACCCTCGGGCGCCGATCCGGGTCGTCACGGAGCTCGAACGCTGGTGCGCAGACCACGGCGTTGCTCGCGTGGCCGACCTCACGGCCAGCCTGGGAGTAGAGACGTGAGCACCGCGATGAACACGGCCGACGCACGCGACCGGCTCGTCCTTGTTCTCGACATGGACGCCCTCCCCGACGCGCTGGCCCTCGCCGAACGACTCACCCCGTGGTTCGGGACGGCCAAGGTCGGTCTCGAGCTCTTTGCCGCGGCCGGGCACGCGGCCTACGGCGCACTTCACGACCTCGGGTTGCAGGTCTTCGCCGACATGAAGCTCCACGACATCCCGACCACTGTCGAGCGCGCCGCGCGGGTCCACGGTCGCAACGGTGTCGACTTCCTGAACCTCCATGCGGCTGGTGGCGTCGAGATGCTCCAGGCCGGCGTGCGCGGCCTGCGCGAGGGCGCAAGTCAAGGCGGTCATTCCAACCCGATCGCGCTTGGTGTCACCGTGCTCACCAGCGAGTCGACCACCGACGCGTTCGCGCAACGGCTTGTATGGGCACACGAGGCCGGATGCGACGGTGTCGTGTGCGCCGCGGCAGAAGTGACGCAGGCGCATGACGCGAAGCTGCGCACGATGGTTCCCGGGATCCGGTTGGCGGGTCAGGACCGCGACGATCAAGCGCGGGCGGCGACTCCCGATGTCGCGATTGCGAACGGTGCCGATTGGCTCGTCATCGGACGCGCAGTCACGAAGGCCGATGATCCCGAAAGTGCTGCGGCATCGGTGCATGAGAGCGTGAACAACGCGCTACGCGCGCACTCCTGACGGCCCGTTTGGATCTTGCAGGCGAGCAGATATGCTCGCCGCCCGGTTCGCACCAACCCCGCCAGGAGGTCGCCGATGCCGCTCCCGCCCGTGCTGACCCCTGAACAGCGCGCCGCAGCACTCGAGAAGGCCGCGGCCGCGCGTCGTGAGCGGGCGGAAGTCAAAGAGAAGCTCAAGGCCGGCGGTCTCACGCTCGAGCAGCTCTTCGCACAGGGTGACGGCAACGAGACGATCGCCAAGCTGAAGGTCGTCGCCGCGCTCGAGTCGCTCCCCGGTGTCGGCAAGGTGAAGGCGAGGCGACTCATGCAGGAGCTCGACATCAGCGAGAGTCGGCGGCTGCGCGGACTGGGCGACAACCAGCGTCGCAAGCTGCTCGAACGCTTCGCCTCCTGACCGCCAGCCCGCAGCCACCCGAGTCGTTTCGATGAGCGTGTTCCTGGTGATCGCCGGCCCATCCGGGGTGGGGAAGGGCACGATCGTGCGTCGACTTCTCGACCGTCACGACGGTCTTTGGGTCTCAGTGTCGGCGACCACCCGACCGCCTCGTGCTGGTGAGGTCGACGGGCGCGAGTACGTGTTCCTCGATCGGGCCGAGTTCGAGCGCCGGGTCGACGCC